>JAIRPH010000023.1 GCA_031257135.1 Spirochaetaceae bacterium | reverse complement strand
AACCTCTATGTGAAACTAATGGTCCAGATTCCGATGAAACTGGACAAAAAAAGCCGGGCGGTTTTGGAAGAATTTTCCCGCATCGAGGGCGAAGATACTTCGCCTAAGCCCATTCCCCTCACTGACCTCGCCGGACGGTAGAAAGGCTTATTGACCTGTTTACGTTTTTTTTCTATAGTAGTAATCTGTTGCGGATTAACGTAGAATTAGAAAAGAAAAAACTTGAGGAGTTGTAGTATATGAAACGGACGTATCAGCCGAGTAAAGTGAAGCGGAACCGGAAGTTCGGGTTTCGGGCCCGGATGAAGACCCGGGGCGGACGGCTGGTGTTAAAACGCCGGCGGGCAAAGGGTCGGCTTAAACTGACGGTTTCCGACGAAAAGAAGCCGTATTAGGTGAACGCGTTTCCCTCCGGAGCGCAGGTTTCTTTTCGGTTCAGACGGGAAGAGCGGCTCAAGAAACGGGACGATATCCGGGATGTTTTCAAGAAGGGACGATGCGCGGCTTGTTCCGGGGCGAAGCTCTTTGTTATGAAGAATGATCTGCCTCTGAACCGGATTGGGTTTACGTTTTCCCGGAAATTCGGGAACGCTGTCGCCCGAAACCGGGCGCGGCGGCTCGGGCGCGAGGCGTACCGGCGCATTAGTTCCGGGCTGAACCCGGGGCATGATATGGTTTTGCTGGTGTATCCGGGAAAAGACACCTTTCAGGAACGGCTTGACCAACTGATTCTTTTGTGCGCCAAAGCCGGCTTATAATTATAGAAAACGATGTTTTTTAAAATAAGAAAAATAATGCGGGCCGGGGTTTTGTTTCTTATTCGGGTATATCAGTATGGGGTTTCGCCGTATTTTCCCCCGTGTTGCCGGTATGTACCGACCTGTTCCGCGTACGCCTATCAAGCGGTTGAGAAATACGGTATTGGTAAGGGACTGATGTTGGGTTTTAGACGGATTTTACGGTGCCATCCCTTGCGCCCTGGGGGATACGATCCGGTACCTTAGTTTTTATACGGCGGAAACGAGGAGTTTCCCCCGAGGAGTTGCATGGAAAAGCGAACATTATTGGCCGTAGTGCTTTCGGTCTTGGTTATAACCGGTTTTTGGATTATTCAAGGTATGTTTTTCCCGCCCCCTGCGCCGCCGGCGCCGACTGAGCAGTCTCCGGTTTCCGGCGGTCCCGCCGTCCCGGGACAGCCTGCGCTTCCGGGACTTCCCGGTTCGGGCAGTACGGAAATCCTTTCTCTGGAAGAGCCGGTTTCCGAACAAACCGTGACCATAGACACTCCTCTGCTTATCGTGCAGTTGAGCAACGCCGGAGGGGACATCACGTCTTTTAAGCTGAAGGAACATCAGGACGGGGACGACCGGGTTGAAATGATCCTTTCCGGCAATGAGGAAGCTCACGCGTTTACCGTCGCCTTCGGGACCATGCAAGTAGAGCCGGTTCATTCCCGGTTTTACGTCAACCGGCTTTCGGATTATGCGGTCGAGTTTTACCGGGATTTCACTATACCCAACGGCGGGACATTCCGTCTTGCGAAACGGTATGAATTCAAGCCGAATGAGTATATGTTTGAGATGACCATCCTTTTGGACGGAGGTCACGCGGTATCGTCGTTTAACTTTTCCGGGGTGGCTTATACCTTAGGTTTTGGTCCTCAGATTGGTCCGAAATTCGAGAAACTCGATCAGTACGAATACCGAAATTACTATACCTTCACCAACGGGAAGCAGAAACAGGAAAAAGCGTCCGAAAATCCTATTGTGAATCATCCCGCGTGGGCGGCGATTGCGGGCAAATACTTTGCGTTTATTGCGATTCCGTACGCAAACCAATACGAATTAACCTTTTCCGCGAAGCCCGAGCCGGGGCTTGCATCGGCGTCCCGGCTCTACCTGACCCGCCCCGCGGTGAACGGCCGGACTGAAGACATCTACCGCTTCTATTTGGGACCGAAAAACCAGTCAAATCTTGGGATTTACAACAACGGGAACAACGCTTTTAATCTTCGGGACATGGAATTGATCAAAGTCGCCAACACGAGCGGCATTTTGACGCCTCTCGAGACCGCTTTGAAATGGGTGCTGTCTTTATTCTATAAGATCGTACCGAATTATGGGATAGCGATTATCTTTCTGACTCTGTTGGTCAAGATTCTGCTGTTCCCGCTGACCAAAAAAAGTTCCGAAACGACCCTGCGGATGCAGACGCTGGCGCCGAAAATCAAGGAGATTCAGGAAAAATACAAGGACAATCCCCAGAAGATGAATATGGAAATGGCGGAATTTTATAAAAAAGAGGGATACAATCCTCTTGCGGGCTGTCTTCCGCTCCTGCTACAGTTTCCGATATTTATCGCTATGTACAATTTGTTCAACAATCACTTTGATCTGCGGGGCGCGATGTTTATTCCGGGCTGGATTCCTGATCTTTCCTTGCCGGAATCGGTGTTTAACTTTTCACCGTTTCGGCTTCCGTTATTAGGCTGGAGCGATATCCGGCTGTTGCCGTTTATTTACGTCGGCTCTCAGCTTTTATTCGGCAAGGTAACGCAGACGCCGGATCAGCAGGGCAATCCGCAAATGAAGATGATGCTCTACGCTATGCCGGTTATCTTCTTTTTTGTTTTGTATAATGTGCCTTCAGGCTTACTGTTGTACTGGATTATGTCTAATCTGCTGTCTCTGGTTCAGCAGGTAATTATCAACAAGTATATTGCCCAGAAACGGGCGGATATAGGCGCGGCCGCTTCGGAACCGGTGATTGCGCCGAAAAAGAAAAAAAAGCGGTAGCGAAGCCGCTTCACGAAAACGATTTTCTTTTGCGAGGAGCATATATGATATATGAATTTGAAGGCCGCTCTGAAAAAGAGGCGATTGATCGGGCGGCGGAAGCCTTAGGGCTTGAAAAAGACGATTTTGATGTGGAAATCCTTGAGACCAAACGTTCCGGTTTGTTTACCAAAGGATATGTTAAGATTAAGGTCCACACAAATCAGCAGGTTGCGATGCCTGCCGAAGAAGAGACTGATGAACCTATGGCGGCGGAAGCCGGCCAAACCGGAGAATCCCCTTTCGACAGTCCTGAAGCCCAAAACGACTTTGAACAGAAACTGATCGGTTTTTTGGAAGGTCTCATTATGCGTATGGGGTATGCCGGTACGGTATCGGTGTTGTTTCGGGAAAACCGCAAAATCGGCTTCAAAATCGATTCGGAATTTTCCCCGATTCTCATCGGGAAAAAGGGAAAGAATCTGGACGCCATTCAGCTTCTGGCGAATATCTACGCCGGCAGGCTGGGACGAGAGGATATACGGATTATTCTGGACAGCGAAAATTACCGAATCCGCCGGGAAGAATCCCTTGTCCGGCTCGCCTATACCGTTGCCGACCGAGTGCGGGAAAGCCGAGGTTCCTACCTGCTCGAACCGATGAATCCTTTCGACCGCAGGCTGATTCACACGACGCTGAACGATATTTCCGACGTGGAAACCAAAAGCGAAGGCGAAGGTCTCTACAAACAAGTGCGAATCTATTACCGAGGCGGCCGAGGCTGACCCATGAGGATTAGGGAACAGCCGTTTCCTAGTCCTACGCGCATATATGATGAGATACCTTCTTTTCTTTTTTTTATATACTTTTTCGGTTCAAGCTCTTCCGTTGAGTACGCTGGTTGATTCAAACCGGCGGGACGCTTTGCTTAATCAAGAAACGGTTATGGAGGCGCAGTTCAAAAACCCTCAGCCCCGGCTGATTCCGCGCTATGCCTTTGTGGAGACCCTTGTGGCCGACCTTATGACGAAGACAGACCCGACCTTGTTTGTGGAAAATTTGTATATTTACAAAAAAGCGTCGAGGGCGCATCTTCCGGCATGGAGCGGCGCGGAACGGCAAGCGTTGTTCAATCGGGTCGTATCTCTGAGCAGTCTTACGGGAATTCAATATTACTCAAACAGCCGTAAAACCATGCGAATTCTCTATGAAAGCTCTACGGTGATTGACGGTCCTGATACGAAACGCCCTCTTCCTGATCCTGTTTACGGACAGCCCCCGCAGTCAGCGGTTCTTTACGCCCGTCAGAAAGACCTTACCTTTGGGGACAACGTCTACCGGTACATCTATTACGCTTTGCCTGAAGCCCTTGTATTTGTCCAGCAAAACCATACTCCGCTGACTGCGGGGATAATTCCTGCAATAGGGAAGGACAATCTTCGGTCGGTGGTGGCTGTCATTGACGCGGAGGAGCATCTGCTCATTTATGCGGGGTCTATGGCGAAAGCCGCTTCTCTTCCCGGCATGAATCAGCGGGTAGGGAAGTCTTTCGCTTCCCGAACTGACGCGCTGTTTCGGTGGTTTACCAGCCAAGCGGATAGAGCCTTCGCCGAAGCCCGCTGATCTTTTTCTTTTTTCTCAAAGTCCGAGCTTGCTTTTCTTTGTTTAAAAAAAGAAAAAACTCCTTGACGTTTTTTTTGCTTTTTGATATATTTTATTTATCTTTCTCAGCGAAGCGGAAAAGTAATCTTGAAGATACGGTAAAAAGGTGATGAAAACGAAAAATCCCGAACATCATTACTTATTACTCAGGCTAAAATAGTCGCTTTATCCCGAAACGTTCATCTCGCGGTTTTATGGCGGCTTTTTATAGGCTGTTATGTAAGGATAAAACCGTGAAGGATGTGGAAAAATATTTGCAAAAGCAAATTCAAGCGGAAAAAGG
>JAIRPH010000175.1 GCA_031257135.1 Spirochaetaceae bacterium | reverse complement strand
GGTTTGCAAGGTCTGGGGAAAAGAGATGGCGCGGGACTTCTTTCCCTTCCCGATGTTTTGAATTTTGAAAAAAACTTTAATCGCTATAGGTTATCCGCAGTCCTTCGGGAAACGCTCTGGGTTCTACGGTTGTCCGCCGGGACAGGCTTACGGTTTTCAGGTTATAGCAATAAGCGAACGCGCCTTCCCGTATCGACCTGACCGACTCAGGAATTATCACGCTGGTCAGATTGCCGCACCCGCTGAAGGCCGCATCTTCAATGGACGTAACCGACGAAGGGATTAGGTAGGCTCCGCGTTTACCGGCTGGATATTGTATGAGCTTTTGTATGCGCTTATCGAAAAGAATACCGTTACTGCTTGCGTAGTTGGGATTATCTTTATCGACGGTAATGCTCGTCAAACTGCCGCATCCGGCGAATGTGTATCCGCCGATTTCCTTGACTGATCCCGGAATTGTCACCGCAGTAAGACTATCGCAATGAGAGAACGCCGAATACATGATGGACTTAACCGAATTGGGAATCGTCACCGCGGACAATCCACTGCAATAGGCAAATGCGTAAGCGGCGATCTCTTCGACCGACGGAGGGATTAGGTAGGCTCCGCGTTTGCCGGCTGGATATTGTATGAGTTTTTGTATGCGCTTATCGAAAAGAACGCCGTTACTGCTTGCGTAGTTGGGATTATCTTTATCGACGGTAATGCTCGTCAAGTTAGGGCAATCAATAAACGCGTAAAGTCCGATCCGCGCGACCGATGAGGGAATCGTTATCTCCGTAAGACTGGCGCATCCGCTGAAGGTCACATTTTCGATGGACGAAACTGAATTGGGAATTGTCACCGCAGTAAGACTGGCGCAATAAAAGAACGCCGCCTTGCCGATGGAGGCGACCGATGGGGGAATCCTAATTGCGGTCAAGCTGTTGCACCACGAAAAGGCGTAATCTCCGATAAACTTTACTGACGGGGGTATACTGACGCTGATCAGGGTGGCGCATCCTCTAAATGCGGCCCAGCCGATAGATGCGACCGGAAAGCCTTGTATGCGTTCGGGAATGACCAGCCACGGCGCGTTGCCGGTGTAGCCGGTGATCCTCACGGAGGAGTCTTCCGCAAGTTCCCACTCAAGCCCCGGAGGTACGGGCTGAGGAGCCGAAGTTCCCAAGTAGGCAAGCCCGAAAAATTGATTGTATACGGCTGGGCGTTGTTTGTTTCCGCTTGCTCGGGCTACGTCTCCGCCGGTTCGCCTGAACAGTTCCGCTACTTCGATTCCCGGGGTTTTGAGGTGATTCAAGAGATACTCGGTAAAGAGACCGTTTCGTCCTTCGCCGTCGGAGGCGGTTGAGCTTGCGCCGGTGGCGTACACGACGATGCTCTCCGCGGGCTGATTCCGTACCGCGCCTAAGCCCTCGGTTCCGTTCCGCGCCCAGGATGCGGGGAAGCTCCGGCACGCGTCGAGAACCAGCACGTTCAGGGCGTTTCCCGCGCTGTTCAGTTCTTCCAAGGCGAAGGTTACGGACATTGCCCGCTGGCGCAGGAGGTTTTCGCTTGAGATATTGGCGTCTGCGGGTATCAGGTAGTTTTCTCCGTTTGACTGCACTCCGTGTCCGGCGTAAAAGAAGAAGCCGTAGGCGTTTTGAGCGGCGTTCAAACGGTTTCTTAGACGGAATACCGCTTCCTCCATTTGTTCGAGGCTTCCGTTTATAATTTTTTCGACGTTCCAGTCCAGATTTTTGAGGACTGCTTCCATATCGTCGGCGTCGTTGACCGGATTTTTCAGCGCGCCGAAGTTGGCGTATCTTCCGTTTCCGATGATGAGCGCGTATTTCTGTTGGGACCAAACGCCGACTGCCGCGCAGAAAAGCAAAACGCACAGGCAGATGGAAGATTTCATCTCATTCATGGAAAACTCCTTTTTATAGACCTTTTTCAGCGGTTCCTTAGAGAGAACTATAGATAAACCGCCGCGCTCAGTCAAGCCGGGGGCTTGAATCGGTCCCTGCCTGCCGGTTTCGGAAGACTGAAACCGCTGAAATCTATTGAAAAGCCCCGGGGAACCGTATAAAATTAAGCATGATGATGAAAAAACGAGCGTTGATTAGCGTATACGATAAAAAAGGCGTCTGCGAATTGGCTTCTTTTTTGGCGGGTTCAGGCTGGGAGATTATCTCGACCGGCGGGACCGCCAAAGAGCTTTCGGCGGGAAACATTCCGGTTATTGAAGTATCCTCGGTTACTGGTTTTCCTGAGTGTCTTGACGGGCGGGTTAAGACTCTGCATCCGGCGGTTCACGGCGGACTGCTTGCCAAGCGGGGAGATGAGTCTCATCTTGAAACGCTGAACCAGCAGGGATATGCTCCCATTGATTTGATCTGCGTCAATTTTTATCCTTTCTTTGACTGCGTTAAAACCGGACTTTCTGAGGAAGAAAAGATAGAGCTTATTGACATCGGCGGACCGGCTATGCTCCGCTCCGGAGCGAAAAATTACCGGGACGTAATCGTCCTTGCCGATCCTGAGGATTACGCCGGCGTCATGGACGCGCTGAAAGCGGGAAGCCTGACTTCAGAGTTCCGCCGGCGGCTTGCCGCGAAAGCCTTTGATCTGACCGCCGCGTATGACGCCGCGGTCGCCCGGCATCTGCTGAACGAATCTTATCCGGCTTATTTCCCGGTATCGGTCAAAAAAGCCTGCGGACTGCGCTACGGCGAAAACAATCACCAGTCCGCGGCAATGTACTATCACACCGATAAGTCCGGCGCGCTGTCTTCTATGACTCAGCTTGCCGGCAGGGAATTGAGCTACAACAACATCCGGGACATCGATCTGGCTTGGAAAACCGCCTGCGCGTTCGGGCTGACTTCTGACGGCGCGCTCCCGCAGGGCGAGGAAGCCGTCGCTCGGCTCCTGCCGAATCTTCCTAAAACGCCGCCGGCGTGCTGTGTCGCGGTGAAGCACACCACGCCCTGCGGTTTGGCTTTGGGCGAAACCTTGCTGGAAGCCTACGAAAAAACCTATATTTGCGATCCGGTTTCTATTTTTGGAGGCATCCTCGCCTGCAACGCGCCGATTGATCCGGTCAGCGCGGAAAAGATGTCGGATTTGTTTTTAGAGATTATCATCGCCCCGGACTTCGACGAGGAAGCCTTAGCCATCCTGAAGAAGCGGAAAGACCTGCGGATTATGAAAGCCCCTTCCGCGCCGCGGGAAACCCTTGAGTGCATCTCCATCGACGGCGGACTGCTGGTGCAGGATACTGACCAGACCCTCATAGCCAAGTGGGACGTGGTTACGCAGGCGAAGCCCGACCCGAAGGACATACCGGATATGATTTTCGGCATGAGAGCGGTAACTTACGTTAAATCCAATGCGATTGTGGTGGTAAAAAATCAGTCCGCCATGGGCATCGGCGCGGGAGAAACCAACCGGATTTGGGCGGCGGAGCTTGCCCTGAGCCGCGCGGCTAGGTCTACGGCCGCCGCGGCTCAAGCCGGCGCGGACGACGGCGCGCCCCCGCGGACGCTGGCGTCAGACGCCTTCTTCCCCTTCCCGGACGTAATCGAACTCGCCGGAGCAACCGGAATCAAATCCATCGTACAGCCCGGAGGCTCTCAAAAGGATCAGTTCCTAATAGAAGTCTGCGATAAACTGGGAATTGCTATGGTATTCACCGGCTCTCGGCACTTTAAGCACTAGCCGTTGCCCCTCTTTTTCTCCTCAGCGGGCGGGTGACGCCCCGCGGGGCTGGCGGCGTTGCGCGCAGGCTTCGCAGGGCGCGGATTTAGAAAGCTAAACTAGGCTGGTTTAAAATCCTAAACCCGCCTCATTTAATCTTTTAAATTAGCCTAGTTTAAAAGATTAAACCGGACTAGTTTAGAAAGTTAAACCGGACTAGTTTAAGAAGTTAAACTAGCCTAGTTTAAAAGATTAAACCGGACTGGTTTAAAAAGAAAAACCGGACTGGTTTAAAAAATATCTTAAAAACTTTTTGAAAAGGAAGCTATGAGTAAATATTGGAATACCCGGATTCGAGGGCTTTCGCCCTACGTGCCGGGCG
>JAIRPH010000151.1 GCA_031257135.1 Spirochaetaceae bacterium | reverse complement strand
TCTCGTGCAGACCGGCGCCGGGAAAGAGAACTTCCCTCCTTCCCAGGGCGCTTAGAGTTTAGGAGATAACTCGCTTTTTGCACTTCGTTTTATACTGAGAAAAAACAAAGGGCGAAGAGATAATCGAAAAGCCGATTTCGCAGGATTCTCCCTCGACTCGGCGCCATCGCGATTCCGCCAAAAGCTCGAATTTATCGAGGCGTTTGTTTTCAGGCTGGACGTGGATCACATACATCTCGTGGAGTTTAATATCCACCGGTTTATTGTACGAGATACTGCATCCCGTAACGCTGATGTCTTTTACGATAGCCGCTTCGTCCAAAACGTTCATAATATACGCTCTGGCTCGGCTATAGTACCTTGGATTTCTCCGCTTCTTCCGTTCCGCTATGGAGTTGCCCATAAACGCTCCTTCTAACTTATATTATGTTTCATAAAATACTGCCCCGTTTGAGCAGAAGTCAAAACGCTTACAGTAATTTAATGAAAACTGGCAGGCTAATATTAGTGTGGGGTTACTTTGAGAATTTGTCAAAGGAAATTTTCACTATTTTAGTAAATAAAATGCCAGTCGGCAGGACGCTGATGTCCTGCCTGCTTGGATTAATCCTTTAGGGTTACGGTTATTTTTGGACCATGTCCTGTCCATTTGCCGAAAGTTATGGTATTCCTGAGTTTTTCAGTGTTTTTCGTACCTAAGAAAGAAGCGGCTCCTGCAAGTCCGCCGGTACCGGAAGCGATCTTGAGGATTTCATCGCCGGCTTCTACGGAAACCGTGTAGGTTCCGGGTTTATACGCTCGCACATCGAGGTCGAAAACCGTATCCTGAGTATTGGAAACCGCGTTGACTTGATTGAGAACCTCTCCCGTAGGCGAAACCGCGGGAACCGGTACGCCGTTGACGGTTATGCGATACCCGGCGAACCGGCTGACGCCGTCTCCTCCGGCGCGGTCGGTTACGTCTACAGCGTTCCATGACAAGCGCAGGGTTCCGCCGTCCTGAGACAGTTCTCCGGCAAGGACGCTGGAGGATTTCCACCGCGGGATTTCCATGAGCGTTCCCGGAACCGTGGTAAACGTCAACGGCTGATACGCGGTTGATTCGCCTCCGGCCCAATCAACCGCGGAAACCGTCGCGGTATACTCGGTCCCGTCTTTCAAATCCGCAAGTCCGTATCCGCTCCGGTTCGGGTGTCCCAAGGGAGCGTCAAAAGACCAGTAAGCGGGATAGTAACACCGATATTCGGTTTCGCGCCCGGTTGCGGTTTCCGCCGCCCGGATTTTGTAATACTGGATGCCGTTATCTCCGGGAGCCGCGTTGGTCCAGCTCAAATTCATCCACGATACGCCGGAATGAGCCGCGTTTCCGATAGTCAGGGTCTGGGGCGGAATCGGGACCCCCGGAGGAGCCGTATTTGCGCCGGTTGCAACGGACGCGGTAAGAGCCGTCCCGCTTACCGCGGTATTCCCGTTTGCTTCGGCGGATTGGGCTAATACCCCAAGGGCGTACCGAGTATTGGGAGAAAAATACCCGGTCCAAGCGGTAACTCCCGGGTCAACCGAAGCTCGTTCCGTAAAGTACCGGCTTAACGGGGAGTCCTCTTTGGCTAAAATCTTGTAGCCGCCGTCCGCGCCGGGTATCGGGTTCCAGCGAAGCGTAACCTTGTTGCCCTCGACCGATACGGCGAGGCTGTCGTCGGACCGCCAATCGAGAGACGCCGGGATTATATCCGGCTGGACGCCGCTTGTACCGGTAATGTTCTGAACCGTAATATTCCGGCAGTCAGTTAAACTCACATAGCCGTCAACATTGCCGGCGTATCGGATATTTTTAAAAGAAGAATCTGAAACGTCCTGCACGCGGATTTTATTGCCTCCGTCTCCGGTGGAAAGAATAGCGATATCTTCCACATGAAACTTCCGGGCAACCATTTTGTATCCCTGCTTCGCCCAGACAGGATTCGTACAGCCCACAAGTTCTTTGGTTGAAACGCCGCTTATCGTGATATTCCGCATAAAAATATCCTCGTATACGACTGGAACCTCGCTTTCCGGGGCGTACGCCGTAGAAGCGTTGCTATCGCTGTAGTTTCGGTCGATTTGCACAACCGGCGCGCTGGATCGCTGGTGATGGATCGCCGAATCCCGGAAGGTTATATTCCGCACGCCGCCGCCGGTGGTTCCGCCGGACTTCAGGCGGATTACGCCGGCTCCGCCGGTTTCGGAACCTTTGAAGATATTATCTTCAACCAGCAGATCTCCTATCCAGCCTGCGGTGTGGCTTCCCGCGGCGATAAGTCCGCCGTGACCGTTCCGCACATAGTTATTTACCGCTTTTCCCCCGCCGGAAGCGGCTTTGCCGGAAGTATTCCTCACTGACGCTCCCTGTCCCGCGGCGAAGTTAATGGCGTCGTCTCCGGTATCGTAGAAGTTATTCAAGATATACAAGTCTCGGCAGTCTCCGAACTCGATGCCGTCGCCGTTGTTGCAGTTGAAGGTCATAACCTTAACGCCTATCGAGGTTACGCCTTCGCATTGATAATTCACGATTCCGTGATGCGCCGGATTGGTGAAGGTAAGCCCTTCCAAGCAAAGCCCCTTCACGCCCCGGAAGACCGTAAGCTGAGGCCGGGTACTGTAGTGAGGAGATGAGTTTTCGCCTCCCTGATTGGGACATTCGTCGGCGTTGGCTTTATCCATAGCGTCTCCTGCGAGGATGCCGTTGAGACTTACGTTTCGGGCGTTGCCGGCGAAGAAATTCGGCAGAACCCACTGCCCCGCGCCCGCGCCGTTGGTCGGGTCGATGCTTTCGGTTCCGGCGCGGGCAGGGTCTAGGTCGGCGGCTTCCTGAATCCCGTCGCCTGCGGACTGCCATCCGTTGCCGTCTACGATGCCTTCTCCGCAGAGCCGGATATTTTCCAGCGTTCCGTAGTCCCAAGTAACCGCGTTTATCAGCCCTTGGGACCGAATATCCGCGGAATAGGGATATACCAGCAGGTTCCGCTGATAATCGTCAAATACCGGAGACCCCAGCAGAACCGCGCCTTTTTCGATTTCAAAGGTCATATTGCTGTGCAGAAAAATTGCGCCGCTTATATAATACCGGGGCGTTCTATTATCTCCCGTACCTTTCAGCGCGAGCTTCCCTCCGGGCGGAACCGCGTCGATTGCCGCCTGCAATGCCGCGGTGCTTGCAGAAATCCTTGTTTTAGTTTCGGGGTCTCCTCCGGCGTCTTTCGTTACATACCGGTTTTGATTCGCCTTTTTGTCCTCAACCGCCAGTATCTGAGGCGAGGCGGGGGTTATTTCGATTACTTGGGTATATTCTTTAGCCGTCGAAACGGTTATTTCCTTAGAAAAGTCCGAATAGCCGCCGTCAGCGTAGCAAGCTCGGACTTTAAAGGTATACTGCGTATCCGGCGCAAGACCCGCGGCAATGTAGGACAAATAGGTAAGCTGATAATGCTTGTAATCTGCGGTTCCCGCGTAAAACGCCTTGTTCCAGATGTCGAGGTATTCGTAATGGCTGGAGAAATTCGCCGAGGATCGCGCTTTCAGGCGCGCGCCGTTTTGCCATATTTCGTAATCGGCGATGCGTTTTTGCTGATTTCCGCGCTGTTTTTCGTAATAATTCGGGGGTTTTTCCCAAGTCAGCGCGATGCTATGCTGATCAAACGCCATAGGCGGTACGGTCAGATTCTGCGGCGCGTTCTGATTACCGGCGGAAGAGCCGAACCGCGCGTCTCGTTCCGTTTCCGGCATGGGGCGGGAGAAAGCCGCGCCCAGAGACCAGACGAAACCAGCCAGTAAAAATAAGGTAATGCGTTTCATAGGGGCAGTATACCGCCCCTTGACGCCGCCGTATATGAACCATTGCGTCATTTTTTAGGACTTAACCGCATTGCGGCGGGACTTCCGGCGTCAGGCGGATCTGACGCCTAAGCCGCGCCTTTGATTTCGCCGAGGGCTATCTGCTGAAAGATATTTCCGCCCTGAAATTTTTTTTAAAAAAAAGCGTATCCTTTGTTGAAAAAACAAGCCGGCCGATATATAGTTATTCCTAATGGATAGAAAGTTCATCATAGCAAAAACGAACCGCTTACTGACGCCATATAAC
>JAIRPH010000204.1 GCA_031257135.1 Spirochaetaceae bacterium | reverse complement strand
AACTTTCAGAAAAACTTAGCTATAGGAACGGTCTGGGGCTGGACCGGTTGGGCGGGGAAAGAACGCTGTTCCCGCTCGGAAGATACGCCTACCCGGAACAGGTAGCGCGCTATATGAGCCATATCCTCCGCGCCCGAATCGGGCAGTAACTCAAGGATTTCCGCTTTGATGGTTTCGTCCACATATAAATTCATTTTTGTCCTCTAATATAATAAATGGTACTCTATTTGATTTTATTTGTCAACAAGTATTCTATGCAAGGGTAAATTTTTTTATTATCCCTCATGTTGATAATACAGCGGAGATATAGTACCATAGATTTTATGGGCAGAACGAAGTATCCGACTGACGGCATTACGATTCCCGAAAAGATACAGGTCAAACTTACCGAGGCTGAACGGGAAGAATTTTTCGGAGCTTGGAAAGAACTGGAGCCTGATTTAGAGTGGGCGAGTTTCTGTAGAAAAATGTTAAAAAATGGTATTAAACAAGTCCGAGAAGACCAGCGGCTATTGAAGGAATACAAAGAAAAACTCGGTAAACTTCCTTGACATATTGGTATGTTCTTGACAAAGCCGATATGTTTCTCTATAAAGATACCTATATGATACTATATAGAGAAACAAAGGAAGCCCCTTCATGTACAAGCCAGATTTAGACGTTATCCGGTCCCTCGCAGAAGAATATCCGATGATTCCAGTCTCGAAAACGATATCCTCGGAAACCAGAGACCCAGTGGATGCCTTCAGAAGGCTGAAAAACCTCAGCCGGCAGTGTTTCATTCTGGAAAGCGTAGAACATACCGCTCAACGGGGACGCTATACCTTTCTCGGCTATGACCCAAAGCTGGAAATCGCCTGTCTTGACGGACTGCTGACCATCAAAAACGGGACCGAAATCCGCATCGAGACTGGAGACCCCGGCTCGTATATCAGCCGGATCATCCAAGAAAACAAAAGCCCTCGTCTGCCGGACCTGCCTCCCTTTGCCGGTGGGCTGGTGGGTTATTTTTCCTACGATTATATTGCGTACAGCGAACCCGGACTGGTCCTCAGCGGAGCGGATCAGGAGTTTTTTAAAGACTTAGACCTCATGCTTTTCGATAAGGTCATCGCTTACGATCATCTCAAGGGGACCCTTACCCTTATCGTCAACGTCAAAACCGACGCGCTTGAAGAAAACTACAACCGCGCCTTGAGCGAGCTGGAACATATCGCGGGCATCCTTGAAAACGGGAAGCCTGCGGATATTCAGCCTTTGCGCTTCAGGTCTTCTTTTCGGGCGCTCTTCGATAAGGAACGCTACTGCGCTATGGTTCGGCGGGCGAAAGAGTATATTCGGGAGGGAGACATCTTCCAAGTGGTCTTGTCTAATCGGCTTGAAGCGGATGTCGAAGGCAGTCTGTTTGACGCCTATCGGCTACTGCGGAAGCTCAATCCTTCGCCGTATATGTTTTATTTTTCCAGCGAGCATATCGAGATTGCCGGAGCTTCCCCGGAAACCCTAGTCCGCCTCCAAGACGGGCGGCTTTTCACGTTTCCTCTTGCCGGCACTCGTCCCCGGGGCAAAGACCCGGCGGAAGACGCCGCGTTGGAGCGGGAACTCCTGTCTGATCCAAAGGAATCCGCGGAACATACTATGCTGGTTGACTTAGGGCGGAACGATCTGGGGAAAATCAGCGAATTTTCTTCGGTAAAAGTAGAGCAGTATCGGTCGGTTGAGCGGTTTTCTCATGTCATGCACATCGGCTCTCGGGTGAGCGGGCAGATTCAGAAGGGCAAGACCGCGGTTGATGCGATAAACGCGGTACTGCCTGCGGGGACCCTATCCGGCGCGCCGAAGGTTCGGGCTTGTGAAATCATCAGCGAGCTGGAAAACAACAAGCGGGGCATTTACGGAGGCGCAGTGGGATATCTTGCTTTTACCGGCGATATGGACACGTGTATCAGCATCCGTATCGCTTACAAAAAAAACGGCAAGGTCTTTGTGCGCTCTGGCGCGGGCATTGTAGCGGACAGCGTACCTGAACTGGAATATCAAGAGTGCGTCAATAAGATGCAGGCGGTTATCAACGCGCTGGAACGCGCGGCTCAAGGAGGGGAGCATGATATTGCTTATTGATAATTATGACAGCTTTTCATACAATCTGTATCAGCTTATGGGAGGGATTAATCCTGACATTAAGGTCCTGCGGAATGACGGCGTATCGTTGTCAGAGGTCGTGGTTCTCAGACCGAGTCACATCGTGCTTTCTCCGGGTCCGGGAAAGCCTGCGGACGCGGGCGTTTGCGAGGAGATGATCGCCGCCTTTGCCGGCAAGATTCCCATTTTGGGGGTATGCCTCGGGCATCAGGCGATTTGCGAGGTCTTCGGCGCGACGGTGACCTACGCCAAGACGCTCATGCACGGCAAGGCGTCGTCCATTACCCTCGATACGGACTGTCCGATTTTCGCGGGTCTGCCGCAGGCGATTCAGGGCGGGAGGTATCACTCCCTTGCGGCAGACCCCGAAACGATCCCGGAAGTCCTCGCGGTAACCGCCCGTACCGCCGACGGCGAAGTCATGGGCGTCAGGCACCGGGACTGTCCGGTATACGGCGTTCAGTTTCACCCGGAGTCGATCCTCACCCCGGAGGGGGATCAGATACTCCGCAATTTCTTGGAGCTGTAAGCCGATTGCCGTCCAGAGCCGGAGGCTTAGGACGGCGGTTCCGCGGGGAATTTTTTCTCTTGCATTATAGGTTAGGACATGGTATTATAGCCACATTATGAGGGAAATATGAACATCGCGTTTGGTCATAGCAATATGGACATGGATTGTCTGGGGTCCCTGGTTCTTGTCAAAAAGCTATTCCCTGATTACCGGTTGGTAAAAAGTAATCTCATTCACCCTGTAGCCCGAAAAGTCTATAATATCTATCAAGACTATTTCAACTTCTTGAGTCCTGACGATCTCAAAGATGAAACCATTGATGACGTTCTTATTGTAGATACCTGCATCGCCTCCAGAGTAAAGGAATACTTCAATAATTTCAAGAATCCCGCGGCGGCGATACGGGTTATCGATCATCATAACCTCGAAGACTGCGATATTCCGAGGGCGCAAAAAGAAGGCGCGCCTTTCGGCGCAAACGTTACCTGTCTCGGCAAGCTGGCTATGGCTCGGCGGATTAAGCTGGTTCCCGAAGAGGCGACTATCGCGCTTGCAGGACTCTATGCGGATACGGGGCGGCTCATCTACGAGAACGTTTGCCGGGAAGATTTCGAGGTTTCCGCCTATCTTATGGATATGGGAGCTTCTCTTAAATTGGTGAAAACCTTTTTGGAAAGTCTTACCGAAAGCGAGCAGATTGGGGTTCTTAATCAGGTTTTCCTCTTAGTGGACAACGCCATAGACATTCAGGGACATTCGATACTCATAACCTGTCTTCCTTTGGACGATAACATAAACGGCCTTGCCGCGGTGGTGGATAAGGTTATGGAGGTAGAAAATCCGGACGCGTATTTCGCCTTTTTTTCGATTCCTAGAAAAAATACGGTTCTGCTCATCGCCCGAAGCCAGAAGGCGAAAATCGACGTCAATAAACTGCTTCAGCCTTACGGCGGGGGCGGACATCAGGCGGCGGCATCGCTGAAACTTATCCATCGGGATATGAAGCAGTTTTCCGAAGAGTTCCGCGGGTACTTAGAAAAATCCCTCAAACCCGCAACCAGAGCACGAGATATTATGACCAGAGATGTGGAAGTCATCAAAGAAGACGTCAGCCTCTTAGACGCTTCCCGTTTTCTTGAAGAAATCGATCTTACGGGTATTCCGGTAGTAAACGCGCAGGGAAGCGTCTCGGGCTTTTTAAGCCTGCGGGATATTATGAAAGGACGGCGGGCGTCTCAGATGCACGCTCCGGTTAAAGCCTACATGACTAGAAACGTAATCACCTCTGACGGCTATATAACCATGCGGGAAGTGGAGCGGCTCTTTTACAAACACCATATCAATCATATTCCCATTGTGGAAGGAGGAAAATTGCAGGGCATCGTAACCCACGGAGATTACCTCCGATATAAAAGAAATCAAGGCATCTTGACATAATTCAGCTACCCTTTCTCTCCTGAGAAAAATGAAAATCCTGTCATAACGAAAAGCGCGAAGATACGCGAATACGCCTATGGCGTCCGGTGCACGCTCGCTGGACTTTGGCGCCAGACACGCGCTCGGAAGCCCGCGCCCGGTGAGCGGAAGCCCGCAAGAATCTCTACCGAGGTAAACCGCTTGCCGGTCTTCTTCACTATCGCTTTCTGCGCCGTTGATTGCTGGGCTTCGATGACTTGCCCTCGCTGGAAGGGCTTTGGCATCGGCGTCAAGCCCTTACTATAGAACCCACTGCGGAAAAGCTACGCGGTATAGGTCCATTTCGCCACATACTTCGGCGGTACTACCGTCACCGTCTCGCCGGACATCTCAATCACATATAATCCTTGACTTAACGCATAGTCCTTGACGTTCTCCTGAATCACCGCGCCAGCCGCGCCGGCTAAGTACACGCGCTTATCGCCGTTGCGATTCGCATATTCCCGCAAAACTTTCATCCGCTCAAGATGCGCTTTCACGTACTCTATGGA
>JAIRPH010000195.1 GCA_031257135.1 Spirochaetaceae bacterium | reverse complement strand
AACGAGGCGTTGATCATTTCGAGGTCTTCCGGGTTGATGCGTTTTGTCCATGGTTCATTGATGCAGAAATTGAGGAGCTGGAGGAAGAAGCGCGATCTGCTGAAAAGCGAGCGGAAGCCCTTATCGTGTTGCTGGGTCATAGGATTTTATAGCAAGAATCGACGCAGGCGGTCAAGGCGCGCGCTTCAACGGCGTCAGGTATCAGTCATCAGTTCACTGGGTGGTAACGCGTCTCATTTCTCAGACTAATTTTGTAAAATAGTATGAAAAAGTGATTGATAAAATAAATACTTACAGAGTATACTCCTCACGGAGGCGGCTATGTATCGTTTATACCGGTTACTGTTTTTGCTGTGCCTTTTGTGCGTAGCATTTTTTTGTTTCGCTGATGAAACTCCTGAAACAGATAAGCCTAAAATATTTTTTCAGCCGATACTTTCATACAAAATAATATCATTTGAAAATATTACGTTTCACAATCCGACGGGCGGACTTTCAGTTGGAAGGTTCAATCCTGCATCAAAAAATTTATTTTCGGTTGCAACGATGTATGGACTAACTCTTACTGAGGGTATTCAAAATAAGTATCCCGATATATATCATAATATTATTTTGTCGTTTAACGGGAAAACAGGGCGTCATTCTTTTTTAGGGGCTTTTACCGCGAATACCGATAAACCGCTTTACGGCGGTCTGCATACGTTTAACGCTTTTGCGGGTTATACATACAATCTGATACAGCGGCCGCATTTTTCGATGGTTTTGGGCGGATATTTGATGTTTATGGATATTGGGGTAGCGTTACCGAATGGAACGGCGTGGCTTTTTTGGCCTCTTCTGTTTCTCTCGCTGAAGTGGGATTATGAATGGATTGACGTCAGCCTGCTTCCGGGCATAACCATAACCATAGCGGATGGAAAACCGCTTAGTTTTGCTGTGTCCAAAAAAACGGGCGATTTTGACGCGGCGTTTTGGTATCATTATTTTAGAAATAAAAATCCGTCAGCGGAACTATTCGGTATTGGAATCGGATTGAAGAATACCACTTCTGAAGTCAAGACCGCCGCCGGAGATATTTATGGTATAAATTATTACGCTTTGTACGCAGGCATAAGAATTTTCAAGATGATAGAAGTAAACGGCGGCTGGACGTTTAACGGGAAAGAAAAATATGACCAAGTACATTGGGGCAGTATATTTGAGACTTACGGACATTCTGACGAATTTGATTATCAAACAGAAATAGGAAATGGTTTCTTTTTTTCAGTTTCGGTAAAGGCTGTTTTCTAATAAGCCTTCCCAAGAAGATATCGAGTATTACGAAGCCGTATTCCGGGAAGAAGGTTCAGCGAATTACACGCGACAAAGACGGAACGAATAGAGCCGGCTTCTCTGCCGTAACCGGCTTGAGCGGTTAGTATAGCAACGCTTTGGTAAATGTGCTAGATTACGGCTATGCTACATTCTTTCAACGCCGGCTATGCTGGAGCGGACAGTTATGCTGGAATGAAGGTTCTTGTTATGGGGTTGGGGCTTCACGGAGGCGGAGCGGAGTCAGCCCGCTATCTTGCCGGGCGCGGAGCGGATATTACCGTAACGGATCTTCGCGATGAAGCGCGTCTGGCGCCGTCTCTGGAGCAATTACGGGGTATTCCTATCCGGTATGTCCTTGGACGGCATGATACGGCGGATTTTGAACAGGCGGATATGGTGATAAAAAACCCCGGAGTCAGACCTGATTCGCCGTTTCTCAAGGCAAGCCGACGTATAGAAACGGATATTTCTCTATTTTTGGCGCATTCTCCGG
This sequence comes from Spirochaetaceae bacterium, assembly GCA_031257135.1. GTDB lineage: Bacteria > Spirochaetota > Spirochaetia > Treponematales > Breznakiellaceae > JAITHW01. The sequence goes on along the minus strand of JAIRPH010000195.1, from coordinate 6,562 downwards.
CTCGTTTAACCGTAGTTACCGGTTCTAAGGGGAAATCGACTACGGCATCAGCTATTCAGTGGGTTCTCGCGGAGGCGCGAAACGAGGGAATCCTTCAGGGAGCGTCTTATCTGGGGGGTAATATCACAGTATCTCCGCTTACGTTTCTGGATCGTCTTAGGGAGCGCGACGATGCGATCCTAGAACTTTCAAGCTGGCAACTTGGAGACCTGCGGCGTTGCGGTTTGCTCAAACCGCGGGTTGCGGTGATCACGGCGATTTTGCCGGACCATCTTAACTGGTACGGTTCGATGGAGTCCTATGTTGCGGATAAGCGCGTTATCTATCAAGAACAAGACCAGCAGGATAGTACGGTAGCTTTTGGCGATGCTTGGGGAGAGAGTTTTCATGCCGAAACTCGGGGGCGTCCGCTGGTATATGCCGAAACGCCGCTTCCTGCGGGTTCCATTGGAGGCTGGCTTACCGGACCTCAAGGACCCGGACTTGTCCGGCTTCGTGACGAAACGCTTGTTGAGGCGGTTCCGGCAACGCTCCGCATACCGGGGTATCATCAAAAGAAAAATATGCTTGCCGCGTCGCTGGCTCTGCTCGATCTGGGGCTTCCCGCGGAGTTTGTGCGGGATGCTTTGGGGCGTTTCCCCGGAATCGCTCACCGGCTGGAGTTTTTCCATGAAGCTCAGGGGATTCGGTTTTATAACGATACCGCCGCCACCATCCCCGAAGCCGCCGCCGCCGCGGTAGCCGCCTTCGATAAGCCTCCGGTGCTGGTTACTGGCGGGACCGATAAGAATCTGGACTTTACTCCGCTGGCGAGAGCCGCGTCTAAAGCCAAAGCCTTGATTTTGCTGGCGGGAACCGGCGCGGACAAGCTCGCGGCTTTACTAGATGCTCAAGGTATCCGTTTTGAAGGTCCTTTCGATACGGTTGATGCCGCGGTAATCGCCTGCATGAAAAGCGCAAGTCCGGGAGATACGGTGGTTCTCTCTCCGGGGTGCGCCTCTTTCGGGATGTTTCTGAACGAATTCGAGCGGGGTTCTCGGTGGAAAGAAGCGGTAATCCGGCTGACTTCTTGATCATTCCATGTTCGAGTCGCCGGAAAGGTCGAAATCCATGCGGAATTCCGGGAGGTATACGATATTCGTGAGAATTCTCGACTCTCCCGTGAGGCGGTAACTGATTTGCTTCAAGGCTACAAGCTGTTTCTGCAAATTTCGGCTTATATCAATGAAATTGATGATAAAATACACATAGGTTTCGGCGGAGCCGTTTGCCGGAATATGGAGAAGTCCGGTCTGCTCTCCGTCAGCCCAGAAATCCCCGTCTCCATAGAACGAATAGGAAAGCGAGGAAAGCTCCAGCGGAAATATGTTGGGATTGTCAATCTGGAGTTTCAGCCTGAAACGAGTAGTAGTGCTGATCCGTTCGCCTTTGCCCACCGCAATCGACGCAATGGAAAATTCCGGCTCCCTAATCCGCGGAAAAGCCGCTATGGTGTCGATGTGAGTTACCGCGGTATCGCCGGTATCAAAGACGAACTTCAGGTGCATCTGTAGTTCCGTCAGATAGTCGGAAGCCGATTCTTCCCCGGAAGGGAACACGCGGTTCATATCCAGATCGAGGCGTACCGGAACATGAGCCGAAGCTCCGGCTCCGATACGGGAACGCTCCGAATCCAACGCGAGAACCGCGCCCCCATTTGAGTCCTGCTGGTTTATCACGATACGCCAATCCTGAATATCCAAAACCGCCGAAGCGGTTCGCGGATTTTCAACTTCCAGCGTAAAATAAAGGGTAATATGTTCGACTGTTTCCGCTTCAACCCGTTCAAAGATCAGCGAAGCGGCGGGATTCGGCAGGGACCCGAGGGACGCCGCCGGAAGAGAAGGCGGATGTTCAGGCTTCACCGTCTTACAGGAGAGACATACGTTCATCAACAGAAGTATAAGCGGAATAATCGACTTAACCGTAATCATATCTCTATATGTATCGTCAACAGGGTCAGGAAAATACAACCTTCCGGCTTTCATTTCTTGTTTCTTCTGAAAATGGTGAAAAACCCGCGAATATACGGGTCTTTGGTTATGAGCAATAGCAGTCCTCCTATAGCCCCGAAGACTAAGGCGGTAATCCCGAGGGGCAGTCCGTAGGCGATCAGCCGGACGGTCCCGGCGCATACCGCGAGAAGCCCCGGAGTGAGCCGCAAAACCGGCAGTATCGCCAGCGCGGAAAACAGCGACACCTTCAGCGTATACCGCAAAACCCGGACTAATGCCCGGTCTACGGCAATATGAGGATTTCTTCTGAGAAAAAACAGAAGCAGAGCCGTATTTATCGCGCCGGCAAGAGAGAGCGCAAGAGCTATTCCACGCCCCCCCATGGGACCGGCTAAGAGCAAAGCAAGGACGATATTAACCGCAAATGAGATAATCCCCGCCAACGCGGGAGAACGGGAATCGCTTTGCGCATAAAACGCCGGAGCTAAAATCCGGTTGAGCGCAATGAAAAAAAGCCCTAAAATATGGAAGGTAAAGGCTCCAAGGGTCAATCGTACCGAGGCTTCTCCAAAGGTGCGGTTCTGAAAGAGAAGCCGAATCAAGGACTCTCCCTGAGCAAGAGAAAAAAAGGTAATCGGCACGGTAATCAGAACGATAACGTGCATCGCCGAAATTAACCGCTCGTTATAGGTCTCCCAGTCGGCGGATTTTGCGTATTCCGCTAAGTCCGGGAGCAGGACCGTACCGATAGACACCGCAAAAATTCCCAAAATCAGCTCTTGAAGCCTCAAAGAATACTGGAGACTGGAAACCACCCCTTCTCCGGCGTTTCCCGCAAGAGCGGTGGAAACCAGATCGTTGAGCTGGTAAGCCGCCATCCCGATAATTGTCGGACCGATGAGACGCAATACGGTCTTAACACCGGGGTTCCTTAGGGTCCGCCGTAATCCTACGAAGAAAAAGGTATAGCCTTTTCGCAGGATAAAAGGAAACTGAATAGCCGCCTCCAAGAAACCGCCCAAAAGGATGCCGATTGCCATAGCTCTGGCGGGATTCGCCGTGAAAGGACCGAGAATATAGACCGAGCCTATGGTAACGAGATTAAGCAGTATCGGAGCAAGCCCGGAGGGAGTAAATATACGCAAACTATTCAATATACCCTGAAAAAAAGCCGCTACCGAGATAAACGCTAAAAAAGGAAACATCAGACGGGTTAGGAAGACGGTTTCATCGAAGGCTTTAATCCCGAATACCGGCACGATCAGAGGCGTACATACCATACCCAATAGCACCGCTAGAGTTACGAAAAATGTCAGAAACGTAATCATGCAGGAGAGAAACTCTGTAATAGCCTCCGAATCCTTTTCCAGCAGGTATTCCTTGAAGGTCGGAATAAAAGCCACCGAAATAGAGCCTTCCGCAAAAAGCCGGCGGAATAAATTGGGAATTAAAAAAGCTACCGAAAAAGCATCGGAAAGAACCGAGGTCCCCAGAAGACTGGCTTTGACCATTTCACGCAGTAAGCCCAGCGCCCGGGAAATCAGGGTGAGCATCGATAGAATCGAACTATGACGCAGAATCGACATAGCTCATCGTAGCTTTAAATAGAAATCACTGCTATAGGCTAAAAGCGGTAGCTCAGGCTGATTTTGACAAAGCTGTTTTTGTTATACTGTCCCAGTTCGCCTGTTTCGTCGCCGCCTAAGAACCCTGCCGAACCTTCTAGGGTTACGGCTCCTTTAGTCCAGATCACAGCCGGTATGATGAAAAAGTCCCGGTCTTCAACGCCCCAAATAGCGGTAACTTTGAGTTCCAGCTCGTCTCGGAGAAACTTTTTCGAGATAATGCCGGTAATCCGAGTCGCCGTCGCCCTTGATCCCGCTTCGGCGTCCTGAGCGGGATTATCGGCGATGTTATCGTACCGAAGCCGTATCGACTCTACCGCCTGTAGATTCAGGTTTATCCCCCATACAAGGTCCCGGTCGAAGCCCAAAGACCACGCAATCGAGGGGTTGTATATCGAACCGTCATCTCCGGCGAGGTCTTCGGTAATATTCGCCGCCAGTTCCGCCCGCAAGTTAAACCCCGCAATAACTTGGGCGTAGTCTATGCCGATCTGATGGTATCGGTTATAGAGAATCTGGGGACGCAGATTAGAAGCAAGCCCGGAAAGCTGATCCGGCGACGTAATGGTTTGTACATAATCCAACCCTCCTACGCTAATCGCAGGGCGATGAAATCTTCCGAAATAATACTGAATCCCTACATCTGATGAAACAATCGTAGTGGTAAACCGAAGTCCGGCTTGAGCGTATTGTAATGTTGACAGGTCGGAAAATTGAGGATAGGCGTTTTTCAGCGCGTCTGAACCGAGAGCTGAGGCAATGCCCGCTTCTATCGCCGGCTGAAACGCCGGCGGAGCTAACCCAACAATGCCCGCGCCGATAGAGGCAGGCAAGGCGGTAATCTGACGGGGCGTCCAGCGTCCGGCATCGGCGAACCGATGCCCTTCAAACCAGGGTATAAAAACCCCTTCCAGTTTCGAGAAAGAGCCGATTCGATAGATTGCATGAATCATAGGACGGGCTATCTTGCGGTCCAGCAGATTCGTTATATCCGTAAGGTCTCGGTAATCTAGGGGATTCACAACATCAAGCGGACCGAAGCTGTCGGCTTTACCCCAAGTGAGTTTCCGCAAGCCCCCTTCAACGCTCAATGCGCCGAAATACGCCCGCAGATAGGCTTCGTCCAGTGCAACCGGCGAAGCGGAGCCGTCGAATACGGGCTTCAGCTTCAGGTTTATCACTCCGTCGGCGTTGAAGGCAGAGGCGGTTATGTTGAGTTTTCCGGTAAATACGTTTCCCAAAGCGGTTTCCCCAAGCGAAGCGGCGATATCCTCAAGGTATCCCAAAACCTGAGCCGAGACTTCTCCAGATATTTTCGCTGAAGGAGCCGCCCCCGAGGAACTGGGAGCCGTTTCCGCTTCATCTTCGGTCCCGGCGAAGCCGAAACCAAAATCCTGCCCGGATACCTGAACCGATGCAATCACAAAACCGAGCAAAACAGCCAGTTTTCTCATGAAGGTCTCCCGGTTTCAAGAAAGCCGGTGGTAAAAACCCCTTCGGGGATGGGATCGTCGTATTTGATAATATCAACGTAGATGGTTGTAAAGGTGCCGGTAGTTAAGGTTGTCATTCTGGTCACCGTCGCGGTCAGCCTCTGCTGTACCTCTTTGAGTTCAAGAATATCAAGCACTTTAAACATGGTTCCCCGCTGGTCGTACAGCTCAACCTTGCGGGCTACTAACGTAGCCTTATCTATCCATTGGATCATCTTAGAATATTGATAGCCCTTATCTTTGGGAACCGATTCAATTACATAGCATTGGCTTTCATTCAGCGTATCTTCCCGGATCAGCGTATGCTTATCCAGATTTGCATCCCGGTTCATGGAAGACACGTCGTCATACGAGAGATCGGTCCCCATGAAACTGCCGGAACCTTCGGAAGCCGCGACCCTCCGCACCTTGCCTAATGAGGGCAGAAAAATCCAGCGATCCGCTGAATTTCCCGGATTGTTCATCGTGAGAAACCGAGTACCCGCCACTCCCGCGGGACTCTGAAATACAATGATTGTCCGATTCCCTCTGGGACCGTCTTTCTCATACTGATCCATAAGCCGCTCTGTGGTTGATCCGCTTCTAGCGGTAATTACCATCCGGGAGCGGGTAGAAACCGTATCCGCCTTGATGCGATTTCGCGAAGCCCCGACAATCGCCGCCGCATCCTGAGCGTCAAGCCGAACTGACAACCATATAAGTCCCAGCAAAAGAATAAGGACGCTGAAGCAATTTTTTTTCATGTATCTAAAACTCCTTAGTTTTTACTATAGATCATTTTTATGATTCTGTCCGTTTATTTCAAGGCGTAAATATGTTATAGTAGGAGTATGGGAATTTTAGATCGTCTTGAGGATGTTATAAAAAGTTATCTCAATGATGAAGATGAAGGAATATTTAGAAAATCCTCTAAAAATTGGAAAGAAAGAAACGCCGACCCGGATGTGGAAGCCGCGTATAGAGAATTGAATGATTATTTGAAAGGAGATTCAGAGACCAAGCCCTTCCATGCTGAAAGGGGACCGAAACAGCCGCGCCCTCCCCAAGAACCGCCCATTCCTGACTCGATCAAACGAGACTTTGCAGAATTAGGGCTGACTCCCGGGGCTTCTTCAGAGGACTGTAAAAGAGCTTACAAAAAACTGCTCAAAATCCATCATCCAGACCGTCATGCGGGGCATCCTGAAAATATGCGGAAAGCCACCGAAAAATCAGCCCGGATTAATACGGCTTTCGACCGTATAGAACGCTGGCGCCGCACCGGAAAGTCGGAGTAACCCGCCGTCTCTCGGCTTGCGCCGCGGTCGCCGGGGGTCTTCAATCCCTTTCAATTTTTCCTATAGCTTTTATATTCTGCCTCCGGTTAATATTTCATATATTTTAGGAAACATTTTTTTGAATAGTATACCAAAAACCAACGAAACAAAAACGCCGAATACTATCATAACAA
>JAIRPH010000188.1 GCA_031257135.1 Spirochaetaceae bacterium | reverse complement strand
AAACCGAATCCGATAGGTCCCGCTCCGGCTTGAGCGGTTGTGCGCGTCCAGCACGGTATAGGCGAGGGTCCCGCGACCGGGCTGTACCCCGCCGTCTTTCGGGACTCCTCCGGCTAACGTTACCGGACCGTCATGTAAGGTAATCATATATCTCCTTTTGCTACGGAATATATAGCCTAAGGTAAGTATTTTTGCAATACCGGTTTCCCGCGGGTATCTAGGGTAGCGATTTTTCCGCATTTTTCTGCCGGGGTAATTTAGAAATCTAAACAAGGCTAGTTTAACATCTTAAATAAGGCTAGTTTAAGATATTAAATCGTACTAGTTTAGGATGTTAAACCGTACTAGTTTAACATCCTAAATCAGTCTAGTTTAAAAAATTAAACCGTACTAGTTTAGGATATTAAATCAGCCTAGTTTAATATCTTAAATAAGGCTGGTTGTTGAACGCTTCGGATATATCTCTCGCGGAGGGAAGAGGCTGTCGGCTTGCGCCGCCCGCCTAGCGAGCCGCGGCGTTGGCCTATCCGGCAGTCCTCATTTTTCAGCGTGAAATTTGAAGTACGATTTTACTTGACATTCTTTTTGGCATCCGGTACACTGAAAACATAAATTTCAAAGGAAGCAGGGTGTAAATCCCTCACTAGCCCGTAACTGTAATCGGGGGTTCGCGAAAGGCGGACGGTTTCTGTTGATACAACCACTGACGATTTGTTGGGAAGGTTTACAGAAACTTCTCTAAAACCCGTAAGTCAGGAGACTTTGGTTTATATATCTTGTTTTTTAGGTTCCGAGGAATGAGCCTGAGAAAAACCGAATAACCCTATCCGGTATTTTCTTTAATACTGCACGGAACAAAGGAGTCGCGTATGGTATAGCCCGCTCTTTAAAGAAAAGACGCGGAACCGCATCGGTTATGTATTTTGCCGGCATAACAAAATACGAGGCGAAAGATTTTTGGGTCTTTTGCGTTTTCCTCCTCCGATGCGTTTCTCGTCTTTTTTTCTTTTTTCTATTTTTTATAAGAGATTGGACTTATCATATAACGCAAGCTGAAGGCGGCTAATATCCGGTGTTTCCGGTGAATACCATCCACTGCCGGTCGTATACCGCTTGCAGAAGCCATGTATCATCGTCGTACAAACGGAGCAAAGCGAGTAATTTTCCGGTTCCCGGATCATGCCACGCAATACTGCCTTCGGCGTCAAGAGTAATCAAATATCTGCCTGCATTGATAAGACGAAGCGGAAATCCCGGACCGCGCTCCAAAGGCTTAGGCGCGCCGGCTTCGTCGTAGAAGAACGCCCCGTAGCCGCCTAAGGTAGCCGTCAGCCGTCCGCCGGATTCGGCTAGGCCGAAAGCGGTATCTTCTCCCTCACATTCAAACAGTTTAGCCGTCAGAACCGGATTCGTAAGGTTCAGCCTGAGAACCGCGGTTTTAACGACGCCTTCTCCCTGCTCTATTGCCACGCCGTAGGGAATCCCACTGGGACCGACGTATACTCGCGCGCCGGCGGAAGCCGGATAAGCCAGCGGCACGGTTTCGCCGGTGCTGATGTTCACCATCAAAAACGGCGTGTTCCCGGAAACCGCCCCGCGGCTTATGAGAATGTTGTCCCTGTTGAGAAAAACCGCATCCAACGCCGCCATCGAGGAAAATGAAAATACCGAAGTATGCGTTTTTAGAGAAATTACCCGGATGTTTCCAAGCGCGTCCAGAAACAACGCCTGATCATCCTGCATCGCCACTGAACGCAAGGGAAACCGCAAGCCGAGATTTATAGGAATGTCCTCGCCGCTCGGAACCCGAAGCGTCGGGACAGACCGGATATGCTCATCCTGCCAGAGAATCAGTCCCTCTCTTCCCGCGGTAATCTGGGTATACGAGGCAGGCTCAAGCCGGATGTACTCAAGGTTCCAGTAATCCAGCGGGACAAAGCCCAAAGCCCGGTTTCGAGTGAGAAAAACCAGATTATCCCCTGAAACCGCGGCTTCCGCAACGAAACGCTGAGTTTTCGTTTCAGTCTGTAGACGCCGCGCTGAGCCGTCCTTCATGCCGAGCCATAGGGTTCCGTCGGCGGTTCCTAAGACGAGGGCGTCGCCCGCGAGAGCCGCGCTGGTAATGGCTGGAATCTCTCCCGAAACCATCCATGAGGTTTTAAGCCCCAGCTTTCCCGCGCCGGTTAAAACGAAGTGATAAAACATAGACCCGTAAGCCCCTACCTCAAGCCCGATGAACTCAGAAGATTCCGGTCTAACCGGCAGGAGAAAGCCTTGGGTAATGATGCGATCCCGAATAAGCGCCGCGCCGGACGTCGCATCGAGTATCACCAGTCCGTTCGCATCGATGCCCCCGAGAAACCGGTTGTTGCCGAATAAGATCGGCGAGCTTATTCGGGGAGGCGCGGCGAAACGCCGAATCTCTTGTCCGGTATTCAAATCCCAGTAGGAAAGCGTTCCTGAAGGCAGATAGGTTATCATAGTCCGCTCGGATTTGCCGGTAGCCGCAAAACTCGCAGGTCCGGCGGTATCCAGCGTTTGCAGGATTTCTCCGGTTTCGGCGTGAATGAAAACCGCCGAAGCTCTGCCGCTCCGCACCGCAATCAGATAGGTCCCGCCCGCGGAATAGGTAATATACGATATGGTATCTCTAAAGGTTAGGGTAAACCGCCGCTCTTTAGTTTCATAATCCCAGATGGAAACATGATATATCCCGATTTCGTCGCTCCCCAACACCCCGATCTGAGACAATCGAGGATGAGCCGTCATGCCCTGAATGGACTGTAGACTCACCTGAAACCGCTCCAGCGCGACGCCCCGCCGAGCATCCCAGATTTCAAGAAACCCATCCGCCCCCGCGCTGAGAAGCCGCCCCCGGTCGTCGTCAATCAAAACGTTCACCGCCCCCCGATGCCCGCCGGGAAGCGCAAAACCAGTCTGATACTGAGCGGATAAACAAGACCCCCCAACCAGCCCAAACAAAATAAGTCCGATTTTTATTTTAGCGGCGTACAAAATAAAGAATATCCCCAAACAGCGCAAACGCCATAAGCCCGAAAATAAGTACCGCCCCGACAGCTTGGAACCCGGTAATTATCCGCGGGTGCAGAGGCTTCCGAGTGATTCCTTCAACCAGCCACAGCAGGATCATCCCGCCGTCAACAATGGGAATCGGCAGAAGATTCATAATACAAAGCGCAATAGAAATAAGCGAAAGAAAATTCGCCATAGAACGCAGTCCGTCAGCGAAACTCTGCCCGAACCCTTCCGTTGCCACATCGCCGACCATATAGGTAATCCTCACCGGACCGGATACGGCTTGAGTAAGATCAATGCCCTTGAATAACAGCGCGAAACTGCGGACCGATATGGCTAAGGTCTTCCACGCCTCGGCGGAGCCTTTGGCAATCGCCCCAGCCGGAGAAAGCCGCGGCGTCTGATACTCCACCGTCCGATAGGATATTCCTATATCTCCGGCAGGATACGCCATAATGAGATCGGTCTGACCAGCCCGCCCGTTCCGTTCATACTCCACTGACAGCACCGGCGGCTGACGCTCTATAATAGGAAGCAATGCCACCGTATACGGAACCGGTTCGCCATTGACCCTGAGAAGCCGGTCTCCGGGTTTAAGCCCGCCGATGTCCGCGGGACTTCCGGGAGTTACCGCATCCACTACCGGATCGTTCCAAAAATAAACCCCGATCTTGCCTTCTCCGGTACTTTTATCCATGTGCGGCTTTATCGTGAGGTCCCGAACAGCCCCGTCCCGCTCGACCTTGAGAGACAAGGTTTTCTCCGGATTGACCGCAATTTGTTCCCGAATATCATGGTAGTAATTAATAGGCTTGCCGCCGATTTCAATGATCCGGTCTCCGGTTTGAAGGTCCGCCTCATCCGCGGGATACCGCTCTCCGGGAGTAATAGTAGAACTCAGGACAATTTTGTTTTCCAGCGTGCTTACCTTAAAGCCCATCCCCCAGATAACCGAAAAAGCCAGCACCGCAAAGATAAGATTAAAAAGCGGACCCGCAACGCAGGTGATAATACGCCGCCAGGGACTTGCGCCCATATACGTCCCCGGAACCGGCGGGACCGCGTTTTTCCGGTTTTCATAGGCTTCCTGAAATTCGCTTTCTCCCCGCATCTTGCAGTAGCCTCCGACCGGAAACATCCCGATACGATATTCAACATGGCCTATCTTTTTTTTCAAAATAGGATTACCCCAGCCTAAGGAAAAGGCTTCCACATCAATACCTACGGCTCGAGCCGCAAGAAAATGTCCAAGTTCATGAACAAATACCACAATCCCGAGACCAAGAAAACCTAATAGTATTTTTATAATAAGCATACGTTTCCTTAGTGTATCGAAACGCCGCGATCATGACAAGCCTTTCGGTCAAAACCGCAGGAGACTTGCCGTCAAGCCCCGCCGAGTAACGGAATATACCGAAAAAAAGAATTTGACAAGAAATTTTGTTTATGCTATATTTGAATATATGTTCAACTGTTTGAGGATGGTATGGCGAAAGATATAGACCTTGAAAGCCTCGATTGTACGGTCCTGCACGAAGAAGTCGTAGCCCAAGTCCGGGGGAAAATGCCCGAAGAAGACCTCCTGCTGAATTTGGCGGACCTCTTCAAAGTTTTCAGCGACTCTACCCGGGTCAAAATCATCTGCGCGCTCCTGAACGCCGAAATGTGCGTCTGCGATATCGCCGCCCTTCTGGGAATGAGCAAATCCGCCATTTCCCACCAACTGCGAACCCTCAGACAAACCCGGCTCGTCAAGTACCGGCGGGAAGGAAAAGTCGTCTACTATTCCCTAGAAGACGACCACGTAGGGACCATCTTTGACCAAGGACTCGTCCACATCAAAGAGTAGGCTTCCCGCCGGCGGGTTTTCTTTTTTTTAAAAATCTTTTTCTTTTTTTAAAGAAGATACTGAGTAAAAAATCTTTTAGAAGAAAATTAGAAAAAACAGTTGAACGAATTATCAACTGATCATATTTAAGGAGTATGCTATGACGAAAAAAAATTATCTTTTAGACGGCCTGTGCTGTCCGAACTGCGCGGCGAAAATCGAAGCCCAAACCGGCAGGCTCGCCGGGGTCAGGAATGCGGCGGTGGATTTTTCTTCAAAACGGCTCACCCTCGAAGTCGAGGACGGAACCTCGGACTTTCTGCCGGATGTCGCGGCAATAGCCCGAATCGTCGATGAAGACATCATCGTAAAAGCAGGCTGAGGAGGATCCAATGGAAGCGGCTCTGAAACGGGAATATCTCCTGCAAAACCTCTGCTGTCCCAAGTGCGCGGCGAAAATCGAAAAGCACGTCGCGGTAATCAAAGGCGTAAACCGGGCGGTTATCGACTTTACCGCGCAAAAACTCACCATCGAAGCGGACAGCGCAGGCTCTTGGGACGATATTATGACCAAAACCGGCGGCATCATCCGGGAACTCGAACCGGACATCCGATTAAAAGACGCGTCCGCTTCCGCAGACTCCGCCGAAACGGAAAAACCCGGCGCGAAACTGCTCGGCCGGGGAAGATTCATCCTCGGCGGCGGGCTGTTCGTCGCCGGATTGGTCTTAAATCTCCCGCATTACCTCGAATTGGGGATTTTCCTCGCAAGTTATCTGCTCGTCGGCGGGGATGTCCTCCTCCGGGCGGTCCGAAACATCCTCAAAGGCGAAATTTTCGACGAAAACTTCCTGATGAGCATCGCCACTATCGGCGCGTTCGTCATAGGCGAGTACCCCGAAGGCGTTGCGGTGATGGTTTTCTACCAAATCGGCGAAGCCTTCCAAGCCCTCGCGGTGAGGCGTTCCCGCAGGTCCATAGCCGCGCTGATGGACATCCGCCCGGACTACGCAAACCTGAAAACCTCCGCCGGAATCCAGCGGGTTTCCCCGGAAACCGTCCGAGTCGGAGACTGCATCGTCGTAAAGCCGGGCGAAAAAATTCCCCTCGACGGCGTAGTTACCGACGGATTTTCCGCGCTGGACGTTTCCGCCCTCACCGGAGAATCCCTGCCGAAAGACGTCGGTCCGGGCAGTTCCGCGCTTTCCGGTTCAATCTGCAAAAACGGGCTTCTCACCTTAGCAGTGAGTAAAACTTTCGGAGAATCCACGGTTTCCAAAATTCTCGATCTCGTGCAGAACGCGGGAAGCCGAAAAGCTCCGGCGGAAAATTTTATCGCCAAATTCGCGCGGTACTACACGCCGGCGGTCGTGTTTTCCGCGCTGGCTTTAGCGGTACTGCCGCCGCTGTTTTTGCCTGACGCCCGTTTCGCGGATTGGGCGCATCGCGCGTTAGTGTTTCTGGTGGTGTCTTGTCCGTGCGCGCTGGTTATTTCGATTCCCCTGAGTTTTTTCGCGGGAATCGGCGGAGCTTCCCGAAAAGGGATTCTCGTTAAGGGAAGCAGTTATCTTGAAGCCCTCGCCGGCGCGGATACCGTAGTGTTTGATAAGACAGGAACGCTCACGAAGGGGATATTTAAAGTAACGAAAATTTTTTCTCCTGCGATGAGTGAAACAGAATTACTGCGTTTAGCCGCTTCTGCGGAAGCGTATTCGGCTCATCCGATTGCTCTGTCGATTCAAAAGGCTTACGGGAAAAAAATCGATTCCCCGGATATATCGGATTACGAAGAAATTGCGGGCAAAGGCATCTCCGCGGTTATTCGGGGAGAGAAGGTTTTAGCGGGAAACGCGAATCTTCTCGAATCCGCGGGAATACCGGTTACGCCTGCCGATGACCTGGGAACTGCGGTATATCTTGCAATAAACGGCGCGTTTGCCGGATATTTGCTCATCGCGGACGAGCTGAAAAGCGATGCAAAACAGTCGATAGTAGAACTGCGTTCCCTTGGGGTGAAGCGGATCGTTATGCTCACCGGAGACAGTAAAGCTGTCGGCGAGAAGATCGCCTGCGATCTTGGGCTTGACGCGGCGTATACCGAGTTACTGCCTCAGCAGAAGGTTGAGCGGTTTGAGGCTTTGGCGGGGGAAACTGCCGGAAAGACGGTATTTGTCGGGGATGGCATAAACGACGCGCCGTCCCTTGCCCGGAGCGATGTGGGCGTTGCGATGGGCGGCGTCGGTTCCGACGCGGCGATTGAAGCGGCGGACGTGGTGCTTATGACCGATGAGCCGTCGAAGATTCCGTTGGCCTTCCGCATCGCCCGGAAGACTCGGCGGATTGTGGCGCAGAATATCGCGTTCGCCCTTGGGGTGAAGGGCGCGGTTCTCGCGCTGGGCGCGCTCGGCATAGCGACTATGTGGGCGGCGGTCTTCGGCGACGTGGGGGTTCTCGTCATCGCCATCCTCAACGCGATGCGGGCAATGAAAACCTAATTTCTCGTGAAGGGGGC
>JAIRPH010000152.1 GCA_031257135.1 Spirochaetaceae bacterium | reverse complement strand
CTTTTTCTAATTGGGCGTTTTCCTGCGAGGCGGATTGGTCAGGCGCGTCGGGCGGGGGCGTTTCCTGCGGCGCGGGCGCGTAGCCGAAACCGTCGTTTTGGGTCATCGGGTTAATCCTTTATTGAGCCGGAAACGTCGCCTTCCATCGTGACGTCGTCGGTATCGAGGTCAACTCGGATTCGGTCGGCCCGGAATTCGTCTTCTTTTTTGAAGACTACCGGGAATCCTGACAAGTCGAGGATTTTTTCTTCCCGGCGGTAGACCGCGTATTCGGCTCGGCAGACGAGGTTATCCTTAAAGAGCCGGACCGATACTTGAAATACCGCGGTTTCCGCCTGATCGTCGTATTCGATGAAGCGTCCTTTTGCGACAATATCGTTTTTTTTGTCTTCTAAGGTAGAGTTTCCTTCGAGCCGGGCGATTTTGAGTTTTCGGTCGTACCGGAGGCGGTCGGTTTGGAAGAGGATGTCTTTGGCTTCGTCTCTGCCCCAGACCCCGCCGGTGCAGTCGATGAATTGATTGTTATCCCCGTGAATTTCGATGCGTTCCGCCTTGAGGAGGAGGTTGTCCGAGCGGACTTCCGCGCCGCCGGTGAGAACCGTAATTTCCCTGCCCGCGGCTCTGCCGCCGGTCATCCGGTTCGCCCGGAAGCTGAACGTATCGCCCCAAGCCGGTCCAAGCGAAAAAAGCAATACCCCCAAGATAAAAAACCGTACCATTTCCGTATAGTACAGAAAAAAAACGGTTTCGGCAAGCTGAAAACAATCCGCCTGTTCTCCTTTTAGGAAAAACATAGAAGTTTTGACTAAGCCCGCGTCCGGTATCCGACTAAGCCCGATGTCTCCTATGACTATCAAGGAACAGAGAGCGCGCCAGCCGGAAACCCAAGTCGATGCTCCGTTCAGGCTGATCGGACTGGCTACTGCCGATTTTCATATCGCTCCTGCCCCGATAGGCGGAACGCAGGTTTCCGCCGTCGCGGAACCATGAGCCGCCGCGTTTCACCCGGGAGCCTTCGGCGGCTGGGTTCGCAGGATCAGTCCGAGCGTCGGTATTATAAACCTCATACGCATCCCAGCACCACTCGCTCACATTTCCGTGCATATCGTACAAGCCCCACAGATTCGGCGCGAAACTTCCTACCGGCGTCGTTTTTTTACGCCATTCTCCCTCGGCGTTTCCGTTATAATTCGCTTGGGAGGTAGTAATACTGTTCCCGGTATGAAAGGGCGTCGTTGTTCCGGCGCGGCAGGCGTACTCCCACTCAGCCTCAGTCGGCAGGCGATAGCCGTCAGCCTTCCGATTCCAAGCTACATCGTTTCCGTTTATCGCATATACCGGGGTTAAGCCTTCGCGCTGACTCCGGCGGTTGCAATACTCAACCGCGTCGTACCAGCTTACATACTCTACAGGCAAAGTATCTCCTTTGAAGCCGCTGGGATTACTTCCCATCGTCTCCTGATACTCCTCTTGCGTTACCTCATACTTGCTTAGGTAAAACGAGCTGATAGTAATTCTGCGCTGGATTTCGTCGTCTCGGCGTTCAGTTTCGGATACGGGACTGCCCATGGTAAATATTCCGGCGGGTATGAGCGCGAAGCCGTCAGGGATGGTCTGAGACGCAGGGGCTGATCTACAGCCGGCGTTAATCAGCGCGGCGAAAAACGCTAATCCTGCAAAATATTTCATTGGAATACGCCTTTTGAGTTTTCATTGCTGACTCGGCAATCTGCATTGCGAGATTTTTTCTATATGTTGCGAGAAACTTAAAATAGGACGCGGGGCGTTTTTAAAACCCCGCTTTCCGCATATATGCGTTTTACTTGATAATATCTACCCGCAAGGCGTCTTTCAGGGTGTTCGCCATAGGCAAATAGGTTGCAATCGTTACCGCCCCGGATATGGCTCCGCCGAGGATAGGGATGATTTTGGTGATGCCTTTGGAAAGCCCTTGTTTAGCGAGATTCGCGCCGAGCCGAATAGCGACCTGCTTGACGATTTGAGGAACCCCGACTTTTGCCAGCATGATCTTCGGCAGTTTTTTGGACGCCGCTTCTTTGGATATGCTTTCGCATAAGGGTTTAAACACTTCGCTGGCTTCTTTCGCGCCGCTCATGATGCCGATTAGGATGGTCAGCATGGAAAGATAATCGTCGTTGTCCTCGCCGTGGAGGTCGGGCCAGCCGTAGATATACGCCAGTTTCTGGGCTATGACGATTACGTGCCAGTAATACTGAGCAAGGTCTGCCGGTATGGTTCCCGCCATAGCAATTCCGCCCGGCAGTCCCGCAAGAAAGGAAGTGCTGGTTACGATGCCGGTATGATTTCGGATTTCCGCGTCGGCCGCCTTCTCTATGTCCGCTACGGCGACTCCCGCTTTTACCGGTCCTTGTTCGACGATGTCCGCCCGTCCGCCGAAGGCTTTGGACAGAAACTCATTCCGGTCTACCGAGGCTCCCGGAATCTTCAGCGCGGTGTTCAAAATGCCGTACCATACGCCGCTGTTCTCTTTTTCGTCTTTGATTTCTTCCGCCATGGGATGCTCCTTATTTGATGATATCTTCTCTAAGCGTGTTTTTTAAGGTATTTGCCATAGGCAAATAGGTTGCGATGGTCACCGCTCCGGATATGGCTCCGCCGATTAAGGGGATTATCTTGCCGAGACCTTTGGCGAGTCCCTGCTTTGCCAAGTGCGCTCCCAGGACTCTCGCAACTTGCCGGGCTATTTGGGGCAGTCCGACTCTGGTCAGCACGCTGTTGGAGAGGGTCTTGCTTGATTCCTGAGACAAGGATTGGGCCATGGACTTTATGACGTCCCGGGCTTCCTGCGCGCCGCTCATAATGCCGATAAATACGGTTAGTACGGCGAGGAAGTCGTCGTTATTCTCCCCTTGCAGATTGGGCCAGCCGTAGATATACGCCAGTTTCTGGGCTATGACGATTACGTGCCAATAATACTGGGCTATATCCGCCGGTATGGTTCCCGCCATAGCGATCCCCCCGGGCAGTCCCGCAAGGAAAGAAGTCCCCGTTACGATGCCGGTATGATTTCGGATTTCCGCGTCCGCGGCTTTATCCAAAGCCTCAAGAGGAACCCCCGCCTTTCCCGGTCCAATATCAAGGACTTTTGCGATTTCTTCTTGACTGCATCCGCTCAAGCCTTTGGTCAGAAATTCTTTTCTGTCTACTCTGGCTCCGGGAATTTTCAGCGCGGCGTTTAGAATGTTGTACCATAGGACGCTACTTTCTTTTTCTTTAATGTCTTCTTCCATAGACCTAGACTATCTCCTTGACTTAGAATATCATTCTCATACAATATACTAAAAATAGGCGGCATTGGCAATACTAACCGATTATATTTCGTCTCGATCTCGGCTGGCGCCTTGAGAAAGCTCCTGTAGCCCCGCTGTCGGTATATTGACTAAACTAATAAAATAAGTAATATTTCAAATACCATGTTTGAGAGAGAGTCAAGCATCAATACCCTACAGCAAAGCGGAAAGACCCTCGGAAGCTCGGACAAAGGTAATCTTTTGTAAAAGGAGAACGCCGATTCCGCCCCGTCTACCGTTAGGGGGGTTCTGCGGCTGATTTTTTGATGAAATTCAAATACCGGCTTACTATTACTAATTCTCTTTTAACCATAACGCTTATAGCGGTCATCGTAGTTGTCCTCTTCTTTCAGGGAGCGGCAATGCAGGATAGGGTCATCCTACAGGATATGACCAGCCAGTCCGCGCTCTACGGGGCTAAAGTATCGGAGTATTACAAAGCCTACCTCGATAAAGCGGGAACGCTTTCCGTCATTATGAGCCGATACGAGTCCCTCAGCCCGGAAGTCAGACGCGCCGAGTACATGGATATGCTCCGAGGCATTATCGAAACCGATGAAAACCTGATAGGAGTCTACGTTTTTTGGCGCAAAGGCGTTATCGACGGCAGTGACGACGAGTTCATCCCCTACTACAGCCGGCTCAAAGGGTACGTCGCCCCCGACGGGTATGCCGGATACCAGCAGGTTCTCGCTGAAACCACTCAGGACGATTTTATCAGTTTCCCAATACCCATGACTATACAAGGAAAAAACGCGCTGATTGTCGAAGTCCGTTCCGCCGTCGTAGTCGGGGGAAGCGTCGCGGGAGTTGTGGGAATGCAGGTAAATATCGCCCCCCTCCAGCCCTACGTGGCGAGTCTGCGCCCGTACCAAACCGGCCACGTCGCGGTCGTGGCCGGAGACGGCGTAATCTGCGCCCATTACCGGGACGATATGGTCGGCAAATCTTTTTCCCAAGGGGACAGCGCTTCCTTCCCCGACGCGGGGGCTGACATAATTCCCCGCCTAGCCGCCCGAAACGCGCCGACAACCTTTTCCACCAAAGATTCGATCTGGGTAGGCTATCCCTTTACGGTCGGAACCGCGAAAAATCAGTACCTTATTTTAGCTATGGCTGACATAAAAACGGTCCGCGCGCCCCTTATGAAGCTCGTTCATTTCGCGGTTATGTTTATCGCCGCCGCGGCCATTGCCGGCGCGGGATGCATTTACCTCGTATCGAACCGGCTTTCCCGGCGCATCAACCGGGTGGCTGAACGTATGAAGGACATCGCTGAAGGCGAGGGAGACCTCACTAAACGGCTCAAAATCTACAGTAACGACGAAATCGGCGCGATGGGAATCCACTTCAACAAAATTCTCGACTCGATTCAGGAACTTATCCGGCAGGTGAAGGCGCAAGCCGCGGGACTCGGTGAAATCGGCGGAAAACTCGCCGAAAATATGAACGAAACCGCCTTGTCGGTCAAAGAAATTACCGCGAGAATCGGCAATGTGGAAAAACAGACCCAAACCCAGTCGGCGAATGTGGGTAAAGCCGCTAAAGTTGTCGGCGATATCGATAAGGTCATCGAAAATCTGGGGACTCACATCGAAACGCAAGCGCAGGACATCGCCAAATCATCCGCGGCTATTGAGGAAATGGTTTCCAACATCGCCAGCGTTACCAAAACGCTGGTGAATAACGCAAAAAACATGGAAAGCCTTTCCTGCGCGGCTGAAACCGGACGAACCGGACTGAGCGGCGTAGCCGCGGAAATGCAGAATGTGGCGAAAGAATCGGAAGGACTCATCGGCATTACCTCGGTAATGGCGAACATTGCGAGTCAAACGAACCTGCTCTCGATGAACGCCGCCATCGAAGCCGCCCACGCAGGCGAATCCGGGAAAGGCTTCGCGGTGGTCGCCGAGGAAATCCGCAAACTCGCGGAATCTTCCTCAAAGCAGTCGAAAACCATCGCCACCGTACTGAAACAGATCAAAGAGTCTATTGACAAAATATCCCTGTCCACCGGGACGGTTTTGGAACGGTTCGAGTCCATCGATCAAGGCGTACAGACCGTATCGGTTCAGGAAGGCGCGGTCCGAAGCGCAATGGAAGAGCAGGACCTCGGGAGCAAGCAGATATTGGAGGTCATAAGCCGCCTCACCGAGCGTACCCGGACCATCAAAGAGAGCTTCTCTCAAATGCGGCAGGGAGGCAGAGAAATCGACGCGGAATGTCGGACATTGGAACAGGTGACCGCGGAAATTTCAGGCAGTATGAACGAAATGTCCAAAGAAGCGGAAAAAATTAACGGCACAGTCCTACAGGTCAACGCTATCAGCAGTGAAACTAAGCGATCCATCGACCTATTGCAGTCGGAGCTTTCTCAATTTAAGGCGGAGTAACTGAAAAACAATCCGCCGAAAATTATGATTTATAGGAGGCAAATTTGAAAAGTATAGCCCGGCGGTTCCGCAACAATAATTTGCTGATTCTTTTTTCTGTTCTCGCGGTAGTCGCGGCGGTGATCGCGGTGATTGTCGATCAAATCTCTGAGGATATGTCTAAAAAATACGCGCAGTTTTATTCGCTGGAAACTATCGAGAAGTTTGATCTCTACCTGAACAGGGAAATCGAACTGGTAGGCAAGATAGCCGGTTCAAAAGAGCTTGTGCAATGGTTCGCCGACGAAGATGACAGCGAAAAAAAGTTTGAGGCTTACCAAAAACTGTTGAGCTACACTGAGATGATGTACGGCAATGATTTTTATTTCGGCATAAACGGGTGTATGCACGCGTACACCATTACCAGTAAAACCGATTTTGACCAGTTCATCCCCTATGACGCGCCTCTCAGCATGGATGACCCCCAAAGCGCTTGGTATTTTGCGAGTCTCGAACACCATCAGGAGTACGATCTGAACATCGATGTAGAGCCGTATTTTCATAAGAAACGCCTCTGGATTAACTATAAGGTTCGCCGGGAAGGGCGCATTTTAGGGATTTTCGCTTCAGGGCTGTATTTTAATCAGGTGCTGGAAACGCTTTTCGGCAAATACGATAGAGATAATGTCCGCAGTTTTGTTATCGGCCGGGACGGTTCGGTGAAAATGGACAGCGCGCTCATCCGCGAAGACGGCGAGGATTTTGATCCCCTGATTCTCGACGAACAACCGGAGCCGTCTATTTATGAAATCATGCCCCATGACGAACTTCAGCCGATTCTTGATCCGTACCTGCGAAGCATCGGCGAGTACTTCAAAGTCCGCACAGACCCGCAGGTGTTTGAGTTCGCCGCGGAACGGTATCGCTACATGGCTGTCGCGCCGATTATGCGTTCAGAGTGGTCGGTCATTACGTTTTATAAACCGGAATCGCTTTTTGACAGTAATATCCTTCTGCCTCTGATAGGAGTGTTACTGTCGGTTTTTCTTTTGTACGCGTTAGTGAAAAATATTTTTGTGAGTACCTTAGTTATTCTGCCGCTGGATCGTTTGACGAACAGTTTAACCGCGTCTTCCGAGGATGGCCGGGGCATTTACGGGCTTAACCGGGACGACGAGTTCGGCGAGCTTGCCCGGCGGATTCGAGACATGACGGTCAACATCATCCGGGCGAGAGAAGACGCGCTTGCCGCGAGCCGGGCGAAGAGCGCGTTTCTGTCCAATATGAGCCACGAGATTCGGACGCCGATGAACGCTATTATCGGCATGACCGCTATCGGCATGACCGCGGACACCGCGGAGAAAAAGAATTACGCGCTTAAAAAGATAGCGGATGCATCAACGCATCTGCTGGGCGTAATTAACGATATTCTCGATATGTCCAAGATAGAAGCGAATAAGTTTGAGCTTTCTCCGGAAAATTTTGAATTTGAACGGATGATAGAAAAAACCATACACGTCGTCGCATTTAAAATTGAGGAAAAAAAAATAATTTTTTCCGCGGTCATTGACGAGAAGATTCCGCGTTTTCTTGTAGGCGACGATCAGCGGATTGCTCAAGTTATTACTAATCTGCTGTCAAATGCGGTTAAGTTTACGCCGGATCATGGTTCGGTTACGCTTCGCGCGGACTTGCTTTCCGAGGAGAACAGCGCGTGTACCCTGCGGATTCAGGTAATTGACACAGGCATAGGGATAACGCCGGAACAGCAGTCCCGGCTGTTTGAATCCTTTGTACAGGCTGAAACCAGCACCGCCCGCAAGTACGGCGGCACCGGTCTGGGCTTAGTGATTTCCAAACGGATTGTAGAAATGATGAACGGCAGTATCCGGCTTGTGTCCGCTCCCGGCAAAGGCTCGACTTTCGAGTTTACCATCGCGGTACCGCGCGGAACGCCGCAGACCCCGGAACCGCCGAAGGAAGAGCCTGAACAGGCGAACTTTAAAGGACGCCGCATTTTGGTTGTTGACGATATTGAGATCAACCGGGAGATTTTAGTATCTCTGCTTGAGCCGACTCTGCTTGAGATTGACAGCGCGGCTACCGGCGCGGAGGCGGTTGAACTGTGCCGGAAATATCCTGATCGGTTTGATTTGATTTTCATGGATGTGCAGATGCCTGAAATGGACGGTTTTGAAGCGACTCGGCTGATTCGAGAGATGTCCGCGTCGATTCCTATTATAGCGATGACCGCCAACGTTTTTCGGGAGGATATCGAGCAGTGTCTCGCCGCGGGCATGGACGATCACGTCGGCAAACCCATTGATGTAAAGGATATATTGGAAAAACTAAAAAAATATCTCCCCCCGGCATGATTGTTTTTCGCGTTGCAGGCTTTTTCTTAAAGGTTTTTACGGCGCGCGCCGATTATGATAGCTATAGTTAAGGAAATTTTATGAAAAACATACGGAAAAAAGCGTATTACGCAATAATTTTTACGCTCTGCTTCGCTCTTTCAGGGTGCATAGATATTTTTCAGCATATAACAAAAGACAGTAACGGTATTGATCGGAATACTATAAAAGTTACGGTTTCTAAAGTTGTCTTTGCAATGGCTAACGGCCTATCCGGCGCCGGCGATATAGACTATGAAAAATTATTTGATGAAAGCAATAATATTGACGTAAAAGAATATAATCAATTTAACGCTTCGGTGAAAACAGTAAATGACAGTATGGATGTCGGTTATTTAGTCGATATGAGCATTGATTATCAGGATAAAAATATGGTTACTGCCATTACTCAAAACGATATAAGTTTCATTCCTAAATACAGCGATAAAAATATTACTATACATATTGCGTCTCTTGGAGGCAATGCTGGTTCAGTGAGCGATAATGATATGGCGGCCGCTTTTTTAGCTACGGGAAAATACCGGCTTACCGTTAATAAAGCGTGTATTGCAGATATAGACAGAGCCGCTATTAAAACTCGGGACGGAGAAAAAGAAATTAGCGTTCTTGATCTGTACGACGGCTATCTTATCGAAATACCAATCCCAATTATTTTTATGAGCGATATTGATCTCGTGCTGTATTCAAAGAATAACTGAAATATTTTTGTAGCGGCATTATAACAGAGGGAAACAAGCGCGGGTTGAGTCATAAAATCAGGCAGACCCGTTATTTTTTTCAAATATACCCAGTTGATTATCCGGCGGGTTTCCGGTATGCTGGAATAATGAAACACGGCAGATTTGGCGATTACGGGGGACAATACATCCCGGAAACCCTCATGAATGAAATCATTAATCTCGAAAAGGCTTATGAACGCTACAAAGCCGATCCCGATTTTAACGCGGAACTGGAGGGGCTTCTCAAAAACTACGCAGGACGTCCTTCGCTGTTGTATTACGCCGAAAAAATGACCGCCGACTTAGGGGGTCCGAAAATTTACCTCAAACGGGAAGACCTGAATCATACCGGGTCTCACAAGATAAACAATGTGCTGGGACA
>JAIRPH010000210.1 GCA_031257135.1 Spirochaetaceae bacterium | reverse complement strand
GGAAGGGGAAAACGGAACTTGCCCCGGTGACCTACCGCAAACAGCCGCTCGCGGTTTTGCGGCACCCCGTAATCAACCGCGTTCAAAAGTTTGTATTCGATAATATATCCTGATTTTCTGGTGGTGATCCAGAAAGTATGATAGGCATTAAACGAAGCCATAATTTCTATCATTTATCAAGACCGTCGTAAAACCTCCGCCTTTAGGCATAGGGATATAAGGTGGCATAGCGACAAGAGATATGTTTGCATGGACTACTGACATTCTGATAAAGCCTCCTGTATCCTCAAAATGTTGAAAAAACCTACCCACGCAACGTGGGGAAGTAACGTCTATGGAGAGACCATAAGTCCGGGGGAGTATGCCGTTGGAGCAACCGTAAAATTCCCCTTCGGGGGAATTGCGAAAACCAAGCTACACCCTTTGGCAAGCTCGCGGAAGTAGAAACCTTGAGGAGCAAGCCTCGAAAGAGACCCAAGCCCAAGCCCCCGCCTTTAGGCGTGGAGAGTTGACATAATCCATCATTTCAGCGGCATTGGTTTCCATATAGGATATGGGTTTTATATCCTCTTTTAGATTGATAGCCATAATAAATCTCCTCTATTCCATAATAGCAAAGAAAACCAGTCTTGTCAAACCTTTCTTACTCATTTACCTATCGGGGTATAAAAAGGGAAAGGGCTGTCTGAGGGTATCAGACAGCCCTTTGTGCGACTTACTCGATTAGGCAGTATCTGCCGTTTTTCTACTCGTCGTCGTTACCGGGGGTGCGCTTGAAGGTGAGTCCAGCCTGTTTATCTTCCGGGGTCGGCTCTTTAGCCTGACGGTCGAGGTCGAACTTGCGTTCCATCTGAACCTTGCCAAGCCGCTGAAGTTCGTTGGTATTCCGAGAGGAATCCCGATCCCTAACGATGCTCCAAGTAGCTTCATCATCAATATCCCGTTCGGTTTCAAGGACAGCCTGATCGTAGATGAGTTTTACATCTTTGAAATAGGTGACGAAATCGCCGCCCTTATGATTAGCCTGCCGCTGAATGAGGAATCCGCCGAATTTCACATAGGGAGTGTTATCAGGATAAATGGGTTTAACATTGATATCCCGATTCCGGACGTTCTGAACGTACTGCGGATTGTCCCAGCGGAGTTCTCCCCAGCCTTCAAAGTTCAGGTACCCCATGAAATAGGTGTGTTCCACGTCTTGGTCATCAATGAGAATTACCGACAGAGAATGGGGGAAATTAAGCCCGTACACGTTGACCGCGATAGACTTGATGGCTCCGACATTCTTGATGATTCCGTACGCAGGTTCGGTGTACACTCCGCTGGCGTTCTCAGTATCAGCGCGTTTCTGGGAAGTCTCAAACCGACTGAGCGTAGTAACGCCGGCATTGGAGTCTTCAGACGCCTCGATGGTACCATCATCGCTGACCGTTGTACCTTCAAACGCGGGAATCGAGAAGGGAGGAACAACCTTCGCCCAGGAATTAAAAGATTCCGTGGGGAAATGGACCCGGACACCCATCACCTGCTCGAATGCATTGGAAGCGGTGGTTCTGGTATAGCTCAGGTGCTTATTGGTAACATTCTGAGCGGACGAAGCGAACACCACATCCCAGTTTTCGATGGCAAGAGAAGATTTCATTGCCAACTTCTGCCGAGCGGTATACGTTCCAGTGGCACCGTTGGAAAAATCCATCAATGTCCGTTTGTTGTGATTAGGGGTTTCAGGCGCTTCATCTCCCTCCCTATCCGCAACGGCAATAGCATCCGGGTTAGCAGTCCCCTTCGCATCAGTTAGACCTAGCTTTGAGAAATCGATCAGCGTCTGTTCATCGGCAAACATCGATCCCACAGCTAACATCGTGACGACGACAAGAATGAATATACGTTTCATTCACAGCTCCTTTCACATTTAAAGTCCTTATGGACTGTTTATTCTAAGTATATAAAATTTAAAAATTTTGTCAACATCTTTTTTACCTGATTTTAAAAAATCTTAAAAATTTTTTTTCTTATTTTTTTAAATCCATTACCCTGTTTCCGTTGATGAAAAGAATAACTTCCCGGACTGCCGGAAAATTCCGCCGGATTTCCTCGTCAAGGGTCTGCAAATTCCGCTGAATTTCCCCCTCCCGCGGCGGGGCGTCCTCCAGAGGAGGCAAAGCCGCGGATTCTGAAAGGTCCGCATATACCTTCCCGGCTCTATACAGCAAAGAACGCAGATAGGTATCTCGGCAGAAAAGCGGCGCGGTCTTTGGAGAAACCGGTCCCAGCAAAACTTCCTCTACATACCGTTTAATTTCCGCTTCGTCTGACGCCGATAGCGGAAGCATCCGCTCCTCGACCACCGGCATATCGTTTCCAATCCCGTAAAACATAAATGTCCGTCTTTGAACCGATAAACTCATAAACTCATAGCAGGCGGCAACGCCTAAGCCCGCCAGAAAAAACAGCGATAGGATGCAGGTTCCCTGCTGAAAACCGAATTTTCCCTTAATTATACTAAGCCTCATTCGACAACGGTATATCCTCCTGACCGCTCAAACTCTATGATAAAGTCTCTAATACCGTTATATAACGCTTCGGCGAATTTTTTCAAGTAGGCGTCGTCAGATAACAGCGCGGCATCCGCTTCGTTAGTAAGAAAGCCTAATTCAACTAAAATAGCCGGCATCCGGGCGTTCCGTACCACAAACCATTCTTCCGCTTTAAGCCCTCGGGAAGGCAGATCGTTTCCTAACATCTCTTCAAAGCGTTTCAAAATCGCGCCGGCCATCCGAATACTTTCAGAGAGAAATTCTTCCTGCAACATAAGATCGACAATCGACGCCACTTCCTTAGGACCTTCGTACCGGTCAGGATCGAGAACGCTCCGCTCGTAGTCCGGTTTCAGATACCAGACCTCATAGCCCCGAACCGTTTTATTGAACGTCGCATTGGCATGAACCGAAATATAGATGATCGCCTCGTTTTCCTTGAGAGAAACCGAGTTGGCAAGATTCACCCGTTCATCAAGGGTAGGATAAGTATCGGTCTCTCGGGTTATCAGCACCTGCTTATCGGAAAATCCTTCGTTAAGCCGCCCGTAGAGGTCTTTTGAAACCTTGAGAACTACGTCTTTTTCTACTATTCTAACGGCTTTTCCGTTAATGGTATGATTCCCTACGGCTCCGGCATCTTTTCCGCCGTGTCCGGGATCAACAATGATAGCCGCGATTCGGAAAAGCGACTCCGCATGAATAGCCTGTTCAAACCCTCTTTTCAGAGCGGCTATAAAATCTTCAGGAAAATGAAGCTGTCCTTTCTCGATATACGGCGAAGGAGACGTGAGAATTTCCTTGCCGTCAATCAACGCAATCCCCGACTCTCCCGGAACTCCGGTCTGAAAAGACGCGTAATGTTCCAAAACTGAAAATACGCCGGTTTGAAAAATAGGGTCCCACCGAAATTCAACCGCCCCTTCATGAATAGCATCCAGCGTTTTAATCGCCTCATCCAGCGTCAGAATATGAGAAGCGGACTGCGCCGGCGCTATCTGGGAACAGAATATATATATGAAGAAAATGATATACGTCCTTATCATAGTCTGTCCCCGGTTTCGCCTATTCACATAAGCCTATCCGCAATATACGCCGCCCCTTGATACCCGCCCCGGATCAAAGCGATCCAGAATTCCCGCCCCAGATAAGGAGCGCGTTCCGCACAAGACAGAGAACGCCCCGTCAACGCGCGGACCGCTTCTAAACTTTCCGCAATGGTTCTGCCGGTATAGTCTCGTATCCCAGACTCAAGCAATCCCGGAAAGGGATAAAGCCCTGCTTCGCTACGACCGCCGGAAGAAAGCTCCGATTGAGGGATGTTTCCAAGAGCCTCGCGCAGAACGTCCGGCAGAGCAAAGGCGTCCGGCGGAAAAGCTGACCCTTTCGCGAGTCCTTTGAGGAATTCTTCGGTTTCGTCGTCCGGCGTTTCCAGCCGGATCAGAATCGAGCGGGCAGTTCGTTCCGCGGCTTCCTCCGCGGTTTTTCTATCCGGCGCGGCTGTGATAACATTTCCGCATTTGGTAACGTTGTTTTCCGGGAACCGGACTCTGCTTCCCGGCTCAATCCGCAGGAAGACGTTTTTCACGTACTCCCCGGCTCCGGCGGCTTCCGCGCCTTGAATCGAGCGAACCTTTCCCGGAATCGAGATAAACGCCCGTTCCGCGCTGGTCCAGCGTCGTTTTGGAGCGAGTCCCTCAGGCGGTCTGCCTAAAGCTATCTGAATGGCTCCCTTAGTCGCGGATACTCCCGAAGCGTAGGGGTAGGTCCAGCCGGACATATACCCGCCGGAGAGTCTCGCGGCTATTTCCCCGATCATCGGTCCCGCGGGAGTGAGCTTAATATCGCCCTTCGCCGCTCCGTTTGTAATCCCCAACGCATTAGCCCCGGTCTCGAATACGCGCAGTATCGCCTCGGCTGAAGCCTTATCAATCGCCGTCGGCATGGTGTGTCCCATTTCAATGAAGTAAGGCGGAAAATAGATGTGCCGATCCGCCAAACCGCAGAGGGTCATCTCTCCGTTGTAAACCAGCGCGTCTACCGAAAACTCAGGTCCTTCCATATATTCTTCCGCAATAGCCCGGGAAGATCGGGAGAACGCAAGCGCGTCTTCTACCGCGGATTTGAGTTCTTCAAAGCCGTTTACTCGGCGGCATCCTCGGGCGCCCATGTTGTCTACAGGCTTGACTACCGCAGGATAGGCAAAGGGAAGAGCGTAATCAGGAGCGGGAGGCTCTTTGAGGATAATAAACTTCGGCGAAGGCAAACCGGCTTGTTGAAAACAGCGGCGCATCCGTTCTTTGTCCGAAGCATTGAGCGCGGCTTCGTAGGGTATTCCCGGAAGCCCCAGCCGCTCCGCAACCCACGCTACGGTGGCGGAAAAATCGGTTCCCGCGGTCATAATTCCGGCGAGTTTTCCCTGAGCCTGCAACGAGCGGCATAAGTCCTCGATGCCTTCTTTATCTTTCAGATCGATATGCTCAAAGCGGTCCGCTAAAGCCGCGCAGGGCGCGGCGGCGTTCCCGTCGGCGACTATGGTTGTAAGTCCCATTTCCTTGGCGATTCTGATGGCAGGTCCCTGCATCGCGCCCGCCCCCAGAATCATCAATCCTTTACCTCTATCGTTCATAGTTATATATCGGTCAAAAAAAATCCGGCTCTGACACAATATCGTCGTCAGCGAAGGCGGAAGTCCCGCCGGTTTGAATGAATACCGCACAGAGCGGTTTGCATAGGTCAACCTATATACGATATACTATTTAAAACGCTAGGGGAATACTATGAAAAGTATAGTCCGTGAAGATATTAACGGAACGCCCGCGCTGGTTTTTGATACCGGACTTGACGCGAAGGCTTTTGCTCAAACCAAGTCAGCCCAGCTTATTACTTTGCCGGGCTGGACAGTATGCCCTGACGGGGCTGTCAAGCTGTGGAAGCTCGAAGGAGTTGCCGAGCGGAACGGGCGGATGGTTATCTGGGGACGCGATTTCGCCGGAGAGCCGCTGTCCGCGCTCATTGCCGGCAATAAAGACGACGCCCTTGACGCAGTGCGGCGGTGGATTCACGCCCGGACGGTTCTTGGGGAAACAAAAAGCGTCGAGGCTCCTCCCGCGCCCTATCCGATTGGGGCGTTTGTCGATGCCGCGGGAACGATACTTTTTCCGCCGGAACCGCTTATCCGCCTGACCCTTGAGACGGAAAGCCCGGAACGTTGGCTTTCCGGCGCGGAGCAATGGACTCATCCTGATTTGACCGGGCTGGACGCTTCTCTTTTTACGGCCGCGGCAATGAGCTACCGGATATTCGCCGGGGTTCCGCCGTTTCCCAATACCGACCTTGATTCGCTCAGACAGGACATACGGGAAGGAGTTTTTTTCCCTTTGCGCTTTGCCGCGCCGGGCTTGGACGAAAAAATTGCGGAACTCATAACGGCCGCGCTCGATCAGTTTACGAAGAAAAAATCTGACCTCGGAAAAACAGTAACCCTACATACGCTGAGAGACTGCTTAGGTACGCCGGGTTCCGCGCAGGCTGAGTCGTATATCCGCGATCTAAACGGAGAAGATCAGGCGAAACTTTCCGCGGAGCTTGAGCGGTTTCGGAAAAAACAGCGGGTTGCCGTGAAAACGAAGCGGTTCGTAGCGAGAAACGCGGCGATTCTCGGGGTGAGTCTCGCCGCGCTGATCGCCGCGGGATTTACGATACGCAGTTTCGCCGTCGCGAAGGCTGAACGGCCAACCACAAAAGGAATGACCCCCGCCGAAGTTGCAGAGACCTATTACGAGGCAATGGGCGATCTGGATCATGCGCTGATGGAAGCCTGCGTCTCCGGCAAAGCCGGCAAAGGCGACGTCGAGATGGTAATAAACTTTTTTGTGTTGAGCAAAGTCCGGCAGGCTTACGAGATGAGCGGTCCCGGGGTTATTTCCGCGCGGAAATGGCTTGAAGCAGGTTCCCCTTCGCTTGAGGAAAGCGGAACCGCCGTATTCGGCGTTTCCGATCTCAAGCTGACGCCCCTAGACGATGACGACCGAGACGGGGAGGTATCGTTTCTGTCCGAGTATAGGCTCTGGCATCCTGAAGAACGGAGCGACAGCGATACTGTTTCCGCGCCGGGATACGCTTCGTTGAGCGATACCCTTCGGCTTACGGTGCAGAAAGGACTGTGGCATATTGTCGAAATAGATCGGAGGACAGAATGATAAGAAAACTGTTTTTGCTGTGTCTGCTGGCGCAGGGAATGTGCTGTTTCGGAGAAGAACTGTTTACCCTAGAACAGGCGGTTCCCGCGGCTTTCGCCTATGTCCGGGAGCGTATTCCTGACGGTTCGCAGGTGCGGATTTACCCCGTTGATTCTGACTACCGGAAAGTAGAGGATTATATTTTTGAAGAGTGGGTTATCTTGGCGGTGAACGACGGAAATCTGTCCGCAGTCGAGACGGATCAGCCGGAGGCGTTCAGCCTATCCGGTTCTTTTGAGGCAAGCGGTTCCAATTATACCCTACTGATTCGGCTGGTTGCGCCGGATACGAAAAAGATTCTTGCGCTGAAACGCTTTACCGTTGTCCGTTCCCGGACGCTTACGAATATGATCCGCGCGTCAGGAGATTCCGGCGATGGGATGTATTCCCATTGGCTTGGGCTTGGCATAGGAACGCAGTTCGGCTTTCCCATCATTAAGGGCGAGCCGCTTATGGAATCATATACCGATAAGTATCAAGACCCGTCGCCCTTTGGATTCGGCTTTAACTTTTTAGTTTCTGTGCATCTTTTGAAATTTTTCGCGCTTCAGTCGGATATTATTTTTCAGTGGAACCGGGTTACTGAAGACCGGTTTTGGGGTTCTTTTGACGATACTCGGCTTCAATGCACGTTACTTGCGAAACTTGCCTTTTCGCTTTTTGATTTTGTCCTCTGGGAGCCGTTTGCGGGAGTCTATCTCGACGTGCCGATAGGAGAGCTGAAGTATTCCCTTGACAGGAACAGCGGCGATTATTCGGTTGTCAGCGCTACGGCATATTCGGTTCAGCCCGGTTTTGTGGTGGGCTTGCGAAGTATCATCTGGGTTATGGTTTTTGATTACCGTTTCGGCATGGACTTCACGCCTACCTCCGTTGATTCCTACAACGGCCAAAGCGGCGATTTGTACCGCCGGTATTTTTTCACCATATCTTTGGGAATACAATTAGGAGTTTTTAATAAGTAACCATCCCAGCAGTAGCGTTCTTGAAAAACCTCGCAGAACGTCCCGGTCGTTGCGGCGTTTTGCCAGCCGGAAGCGCGTGTTTGTTATGCGCCGTATCGTCCTTTATTCAATTACCTTTATTCTAAATAATTGAATTCAATTTTGCTTTGAATTACTATTTCATTCAATATATTATTCAAATACCCCATTTTAACCGCTTCATTAAACAAATGTATTAATTGCGGAATATTTACAACGTCTTCTATCGAATCCATATATCTGTTTACAATTTTTTCGATTCCATATTGTTCATAAGCGCCTTTACGAAGATGTTCATATATTGCATCTCTGTCTTCTGTCGTTTTTATAACAAAACGTATCGGATAATGTTCGAGTTTGTCAATGTCTAAAAAGTATTTTTTTATATCAAGCGTTTCCGTTACCTGAAAGAAATATCCTAACGGTTTCATTACAAAATCAATGCCGCCGTCATTAGCGTTAGTTCTTCCAGTCTTATACAATTTTAAATTTTCTTCTTTTAGTTCATTCGGAGAATATCCCCAAAAAATTTTCTTGTCGTGATAAAAGTATTTTAATATGGCATAACTTACAATTTCAAATAACCGCGCTTCTGAATTATAATCAAGAAGATTGATTATAAATTGAAAAACCTTCTCTTCGTCTTGTTTCCCAATATTTTGCAATTCTTCGCAAGTATTAATAAAATTCTCAAACGCATCTCTCTTGGTATTTATATAAAGGTCAATAATCTTTATTATCGTTTTGCTTAAATCATATTTTTTATTGTTGTATTTTATTACAACGAGGTTTTTATTAATCCAGTACCGGCTTGTAGGAATATCTCTTAGAATAACCTGTTCGGTAATCGTCGGAAAGTATTTATGGAATTCTTCATTTAAGCGGTGGTTCATGGCATGGTTTTGCAATTTCGCGCCAAAAGGAAGTTCCCGCTGACGCTTAAAAATACGCGAAAATACCGCGCCTTCATATTCAGAATAATTTTTATGTTCTTCAAAAACGATTTTTATATAATCTTCGAGAAGCACGTAGATTGCGTATAAATTAGCAAAACTGCCTCTTGATTTTGAGCCTTTATTGGCGGAGCGGGTTTTGATATTGATATATTCCAGTAGCGGAGAAAATTTAATTAATTCTTCTCCGCTGACGTGTAAATCCTGTTCTATGCGCCGTATTATTACCGATGTAAATTCATGCTTAACCATGATATGCGGCTCTCTCAAATAAATTCATTTGGGTATGGGTAACAATTTCATAGGTTTTCGGCTCGCGTTTTATAGGTTTTCCGTTATGGGCATCTTTTTTCAGCACCCGGCGCAGACCTATTTGGTAATAGGTCTCGTCAATTTCAATTCCGATTGATTTTCTTTCTAATTTTTCACAGACAAAAGAGGTTGTAAATGTTCCCGAACACGGGTCTAAAACTAAGCCGCCTTTATGGGACGATGCTTTTATAATCCGTTCAAGCAAGGCTACAGGTTTTTGAGCCGGATGATTCTCGTATTCTTCCATTCTATATCGAACGCGAGGAAATTCCCATACATTGCCGGGAACTTTAGTGGAATTATATTGAGCGGGAACAGGTTTTCTATAATCTATCAATTTCCGTTTTGCGCCGGTCTTTGCTTCGACCCGTATCTCATCGCTGTTAAAACAGTAATCCTTTTCATTTTTAACGCAAAATAAAATAGGTTCATACAGAGAACCGAAATATTTTTTTGCTTGAACGCCTGAGCTGTCATAACGCCATACTATTCTTGATAGAATAGCTAACTTCCGCCTTATATAAATATCATAATACGGCATAAACTGCGTTGAAGTCATTATGTACAATGAGCCGTTGCTTTTCAATTTATGTATACATATATCTATCCAGCTATAGGACCACTGCAAATAAGCTTCATCGGTTTTCCATGTATCTTTTGTGGTATTGAAATCTTTCCCTATATTATAGGGCGGATCGATAAAAATAAGGTCAACGCTTCCGTCAGGTATGAGACGCAGTCCGTCAAAAACGTCAGAATTCATTAATATATGTCCGTTTTCTTCGTAAATATCCATGACTTTTTTACTCTAAGGTATTTTTTCTATTGTGTCAACTCAGCGCGGTATGCCCGTAGCGTTCTTGAAAAACATCGCAGAAGGCTCTATGGTTTTGGTATGAGTGCGGATTTGATTCGATGTCCCTGGTGTTTGGGAGATGAAACGTACATAGCCTACCATGACGAAGAATGGGGCGTTCCGGTAACTGACGATAGGAAACTTTTTGAAGCTCTGATTCTTGACGGCGCGCAGGCGGGGCTTTCGTGGATTACCATTTTGAAGCGGCGGGAAGCATATCGGGAGGCGTTTGACGGCATGAACCCTGAGAAAATCGCCCGGTACGGAGAGCGCGATATTGTCCGGCTTATGGGAAACGCCGGCATTATCCGCAACAAGCGGAAGATTCAGTCCGCCGTTGCAAACGCCCGAAGCTGGCTCGCCATGATGGAAGGTCCCGGATTCTCCCGATGGCTTTGGGATTGGGTAGACGGCGCGCCGATTGTCAACCGCTGGAAGACCATGCAGGAAGTCCCGGCGTCTACGGAACTTTCCGCGCGGATTTCTAAAGAACTGAAACGCCGAGGCTTCTCCTTCGCCGGTCCTACGATTATCTACGCGTTCATGCAGGCGATGGGACTCGTCAACGATCACCTCGTTGACTGTTGCCGGCATCCTATGCGGTCAGATACGCCGAAAGCCGGCGATAGGTCTGGTTCACAATCTGTTTGACCTCTCCGTCAGCCCGGTCGCCCAGTTCGTCGATAAGCGTTTCCATGCTGGCAAGACTTTCATTCAAACTCGTATGAAAACCGCGGGAACAGGTAAACCAATACGTCCCCGCGCCGTCGCTGTAGAGACAGAGAAAACCTAAAGCTTTCTTGCCCGGCTTCCACAAAGCCGGCGTTACCGCCATAGGAAGACAGCCCAGCAGGTCCCAGAGTTGCGAAGAAGCGTTAAACTGATGCTTCCGAGACCAATTCTTCTCTAAAACGCCCTCAAGATTCAGCGAGGGAAGAAGAGAAAAGATAAATTCCAGCCGTTCCCCCTCAAGGAGGGTATACTCATCCTGAAAAACAATCGATCCCCGCCAATTCCGCCCCTTGTAAAACGTATTCGATCCGCCTAACGCGTCCTTCGCCCGCAGAAGCCTGTCCCAGGGCAGTATCACGAGCTTTTTCTTTTTGATCGTTTTAACCTCGAATACCTCGTCTCCAAGTTTGAGAGAATCCGCAAGGTCGAGGGTCTGCCGTTGCTTGGCAGGCTTCAGGGATTTCCCCTGCGCCGGACTTCCTTCAAGGTCCGCCGCGAAATTGCCGCGTATCTTGTCCAGAGAGGCTCTGCTCAAGGGCGAAACCGACATGGCGTACATCCGGGTTGTCTTGATAATCTCTCCCGCGACGATGTACTGCGGGTCCATTCTGAACATCACCGATCCGGGATGAATAAAAATCCGGTCAGCCCGGAGGCTTCGATAGGTGTCCCCGTTCTCTCGGATGCAGACGAATTGAATCAGCCCTCGGGCCACCGCGCACAGATAGTCATCCGCGGAACCGCCTGACAGAATAGGAATCTTCATGCCCGATACAATCTCCCCAAGCTGATAGGTCACATTGTCTATTTCCGCCATTGCCCGTTCGTCAAGATAGTTTTTCTGGCAAAATTTGGCTTTACTGCCCGCTTCTTTGTACATCCGATAAAGTTTGAGATAAGATACGAAATCTCCCTTAGGGTCCCGAAACTGATGATGAGCCGTCCGCGCCTCCAGCTCCTCCCCCGGAGGCAGAAGATAGGGGCTTTGAGTCGAAAGAAAAGCTACCGCAATAAGCGTCTCCTCCATGCTGTTCGGATATTTCAGCATCGCTTCCACAATGATTCTGGATTCCCGGGGAGATAAGGGAAACTCAGTCATCAGCTTGCCGATCTTAGAGAGCCTGCGGTCGCTTTCCAAAGCCTCCAGCAAATGTAGCGTCTCAACCGCCGCAATAAGCCCCTCCCGGCTAGGCGGCGCAATGAAGTCGAATTCCTCAAAGGCGGTCAGCCCCAAGTCCGCCATCCGCAGAACCACTTCGGAAAGGTCTGTCCGGTAAATTTCCTCGGTTGTAAAAAGCGCGCGGCTCTCAAAATCCCGTCGGCTGTAAAGCCGATAACAGGTTCCGGGCTGAGTGCGCCCGGCTCTGCCCTTCCGCTGGTTCCCGGAAGCCTTGGAAATAGGAGATTCTACAAGGCTCGACGTAAAAGTCCGGGGATTATAATAACTGAGCTTCGATAAGCCCGAATCGATTACCGTAGTTACGCCGTCAATCGTAACCGACGTTTCCGCGATGTTCGTGGAAATCACGGCTTTAATTTTCCCCGAGGGCGGCCGTTCAAAGACCCGCTCCTGTTCTTCCTTGCCGAGCCTGCCGTAGAGCGGAATCAAATGAAGCCGCGCCGCCGCCGCTCCATGCCCCAGAACGGACATACAGTCTTTAATCAGCTTTTCGCCGGAAAGAAAGATCAAAATGTCTCCGGGACGTTCTTCCTCGACAACCCGCTCTACAATGGCATTGATCTTGAAAAGCAGAGCTTCCGCGGCGGTAGTATCTCCGGAAGAAGCCGCCGCCGGAGGCGGGTCGTAGATAACCGTCACCGGATAGGTATCGGCATCGATTT
This sequence comes from Spirochaetaceae bacterium, assembly GCA_031257135.1. Taxonomy (GTDB): domain Bacteria; phylum Spirochaetota; class Spirochaetia; order Treponematales; family Breznakiellaceae; genus JAITHW01. The sequence goes on along the minus strand of JAIRPH010000210.1, from coordinate 5,189 downwards.
TGACAATAGGACAATCCCCGAAATATGCCGAAAAAACCTGCGCGTTAATCGTCGCCGAAGATACGACGACTTTGAATTCTTTGCGGACTTCTAACACCCGCTTCAAAAGACCGAGAATAAAATCAATGTTCAGGCTCCGCTCGTGGGCTTCATCCACAATGATACAGCCGTACTTCGACAAATACGGATCGAGCTTCATTTCCTGAAGAAGAATTCCGTCGGTCATAATTTTAATTTTAGTCCGAGGGTCAGTCATGTCCTCGAAGCGCATCTTGAAGCCCACAAGCCCCGGAATGACCGTTCCCATCTGGCGGGCGATAAACTCGCTCACCGACACCGCGGCAATCCGCCGAGGCTGAGTCACCCCAATAACGCCGGCTTCGGCGTAGCCCGCATCGTGCAGTATCACCGGAAGCTGAGTGGTCTTCCCAGAACCGGTGGGACTTTCCACCACCGCTACTTGATGAGTCCCTAACGCCGCAAGAATCAGGTCTTTGTGTTTGTATACCGGAAGGTCTAAATAATTCATGGTTTTTATAAAACGTATAAAAAGACCGGCAACAAAGTTACCGGTCTTTTTCGGTTCGGTTAATTCCAAGTACTCTGGTAACTGTACCGTTGAGCGCCTTCAAGATTCCACTGGTTCTGCAAGATATACCTGCCGGCTTGGCGGTTATTATTCTCGTAGGCTTGGGCGAATCCTTCGGTGAAGGCTGAGGGCTTTACCTCAGCCGCGGAAGCGTTCATCCCGATGGCGGTAAGATCAGGATTCTCCGAAAACGCGTTGTCCCCGATAGACGCAACCGTTCCGGGAATGGTAATAGCCGATAAAAGATTGCCGGAAAAAGCCCCTTCGCCGACCGAAGTAATCCCGTTAGGCATGGTAACGCTGGACAACTGGTTTTGAGAGAAAGACCAATCCGCAATAGCCTTAATTCCGTCAGGAATACTGACGCTCGTCAGCTGATTCCGGGCGAACGCGCTGTTCCCGATACCGGTAACGGTGGAAGGAATGACAACGTCTGCCAGCTTGTTCTGCGCGAACGCGCCGTCTCCAATCCGCTGAACCCCTTCGGCAATGGCGAGGCTCGTAATTTCATTCCCGGCAAAAGCCGCGTCCGAGACTATCGTAAGCGTGCTGGGAATATCAATATGGCTTAGTTTGTTGTCCGCGAACGCCCCGGTGCCGATGGCGGTAATCTTTTCAGGAATGGTGACGATTTTCAGCTGATTTTTCGTAAAAGCCCGGGCGTCGATGGCGGTTACTGTTTCAGGGATCAGCACGATGGTCAGTCTTTTGTCCGCAAAGGCTTCTTCGCCGATAGCCACAACCGGAGCTTCGGTCGTTACGTCGTCAGGATTTGAGGTATCTGACAACTTGTCAGGGATACGGAAGGCTTTTTCCGTACCGTTATAGCCGGTAATAATATAGCCCCGAACATTGCCTGTATTCGTGGTAAGCGGTTTTTTGTCAAAATCTTTAGGATTCGCCTGAACCACATAGTTCCAGTCCGAGTTATAGCCTAAGAAATATTCCCCTTCTCTATTTTGGTACTTCCTATAGCCTTCGTCGGCGAACTGATTATCGAAACTATTTGAGGTCAGGGCGACGTTTGAGCCGAGCATAATGCTGGACAAGGGATTATCCACAAACGCCGCTTCGCCGATGGATCGGACGGCGGAAGGAACTTTCACCTGCTTTGATTTATTTTCCGCAAACGCCGCTTCGCCGATTGCCGTGAGGTAACTGGGAAGAGTAATACCGGTAAGGCTGTTTCCGTAAAACGCCCAGTCTCCGACGGCGGTTACTTTATCGGGGACAACCACGGAGGTCAGTCTGTTTTTGGCGAAAGCCCATTTTTCAATGGTCCTCAGCGTGGAGGGAAGCGTAACGCGGGTCAGCGCATTGTAGGCAAAGGCGCCTTCGCCGATGGCATCGATTCCTTCAGGAATACTGATCCCGGTTAGCCCTTTCTGCCGGAACGCGTTTTTGGCGACCATTCTTACCGGGATGTTGTCTATCCGCTGAGGGATCGAGACTCTTTTATCGTTTCCCTTATATCCGGTGATAATAAGAAACTGCGCCCCGCCCGCGGTTTGACGCTGGGTGATAAAATCTTCCGGTTTTTCTTCGGGTCCGTAATGCCACTGCCCATTGGCGCCTAAGGCGTATTCTCCGTCCTGCCTATTCGACCGGTTGTAAAAATCAGTGAATTTGTTATCGAAACTGTTGGTTTTCAGCGCGACATTGGGAGGAATGGTGACGCTTTTCATCGGATTTTCAAAAAAAGCGGCTTCCCCGATAGTCTTCACGGCGTTAGGGATGACCACCGCGGTCAATAGGTTCTTCCTGAACGCAAAGTCCTCGATAGCGGTCAGGCTTTCGGGAAAGGTTATGGAAGATAACTGATTATACGCAAAGGCGACCTGTCCGATAACAGCCAGTTTCTTCCCGAAGGTTACTGAAGTCAGCCGGTTTTCCCGGAAGGCGTGGCTTCCGATGGAAACGACGCTGTCCGGGATAGTCAGCGCGGCGAGGCTGTTCTGATAGAACGCGGCTTCGCCGATGGCGGTCGCCTTATTCCCGATAGTCACGCGGCTCAGGTTATTTTCCCGGAAGGCGTGGTTTCCGATGAGGGTTACGCTGTCGGGGATGGTCACGCTGGTCAGCTCGTTGACGGCAAACGCGCCTTCGCCGATAGAAATGAGTCCGTTAGGGATGGTCACGCTGGTCAGCCGTTTTTCCCGGAAGGCTTCTTTTCCGATGGCGGTTACGGGAAGATTATCGATTTTTTCAGGAATGACGACGTCTCGCTTCATGCCTATATAGCCGGTGATGGTTACGCTTTGAATCCCGCCTATTCGGGCTTGTTCGATCCGGAAGTCGCTTGCAGAGGTAGGTATATCCGCCCCGAATAATACATTTGCCAGTATGATGGCAAAGCCGATAAAACATAAAACTCGTTTCATACAAAAAATCTCCTTTTAAAACCTCCAGCGCCCAAAGCAGAGGTTCGATGAGGTAAAGTTATTTCCTAAAAGAATACCACAGTATAACCGAAAATACAAGCCGGTATTTTTATTCTTATACTATATATGCGGGTCTTGTTCAAGAGAACAAAGCCGGTTCTTTTTCAGAACCGGCTTATGAGAGAATGGGTTTATTTTGTATCTTGCGGAAGCAGGAGTTTCACGTTTGATACATCCGTATCCTCATATCCTGAGTTCAACTGCCCGTAGCGGTTGGACCCTACTCCCCACAGTCCGCCGTCTTCCATCAGGATATACATACTCCGGGAGCCTGCGTTTACCTTTTTGATCTTCAATTTACCGGCGGCTTTATTTTTTACCTCGATAAAAGAATCGGTTGAGTGGTGCGCGCCGGCGGTACCCTGTCCAAGCTGTCCGAAGGTATTATCTCCGACTACCCAGAGGGTTCCGTTATTTTTCAGGATCGTGGTATTATTGCCGCATATAACGATGGACCCAAGATTGTCCGTCCGGGACTGAACGAAGGTATTCCGGTTGTTTCGGTCTCCTAAGCCGAGCTGTCCCATCTCATTATATCCTGCGACCCAGAGGGTATTATCATTTTTCAGGATTGCGGTGTGATAATCCCCGACTCCCACGGCTTTGATGTTTGCGCCGGCGGTTTCGACTTTGGTAAAAACGTTGTAGTCTTTATCGTCTCCCAGCCCAAGCTGTCCGTAAAGATGATTGGCTCCGGTCGCCCAGAGTGTCCCGTCCCGTTTGAGAATTACCGTATGCCGCGCCCCGGACGCGACGGCGACTACATCTGTTCCCGCGCTTGAAACCTGAGTGAAGACGTCGTGTTTATCTTCATTGGTTCCTAGCCCCAACTGACCGTAATGGTTATACCCTGCGGCCCAAAGGGTTCCGTCGTTTTTGATAAAGTAACTGCTGTCGTGACCTGCGGCAATTTCTACGACTCCGGTGACGGGAGTTCCTTCCGAACCGGGGACCATAACTTGGGTAAAGACCGTCACCTTTTCCACCGATGCGCCCATGCCCAATTCTCCGAATTTATTCTCCCCTGTAACCCAGAGGGTTCCGTCGTTTTTGAGCAGGAGCGTATGGTTTTCTCCTAAGGCCATAGCTTTAACGTTCGTTATTCCGGTCCCGGTTGAACCTTCGTCGCCGATTGGGACAAAGTGACGAGGATAACGGTCTCCTTCGGGGCTTCGGTATTCGCCGATTCCTAACTGACCGGAACGGTTATAGCCGCATCCCCAGAGGGTGTTGTCGGATTTTCTTACCAGAAAGACATGAGCCACTCCGGGGAAAATATCCTGTATTTCGGCGAACAACAGTATCGGCGTAGCGATCACGTCTTCAGGGATTTCCTCTTCAGGATTTTCCTCCTGTTGAGCTGAACCTGCGCTTTTACAGGCAAGAAACATTACCGCCAAGCAGACGCCGAGGATTCCCGCTAGAATCTTTTTCATTACTTGACCTCCTAATATAAGTATCGGCATTATATTTTTTATCGTGACCGCCGTAAAGCCCCCGCCTTTAGGCGGGAGGAGTATGTCAGTATCCTACTCAATTTCTCTCCGTTTGTCTATATTTTTTTCTTTACCTTTGGAAGAGATCGTTTTTTCAAAGGATTTTCTTGATTGTAGCGCGCCGCCATTTGATTTAACTCTTCAAGCGGGAAAGCGGAAAAGTATTTTTTTTGCCATTCGGTATAATCAAACGGCTCTTTCAAAATAACCTGCGTGTTACGCATTGTTCGCCTCCAGAATTTTCAAAAAATCAACTGCGGTATGCGCCTGACAAAGACGGGTAAGCTCAGAACACAGCCCGGTAAGCCCGAAACACAGCCCGGCAAGCCCGAAACAAACCTCGGCAAGCCCAGAACAAACCCCAGTAAGCCCGAAACACAGCCCGGTATGCGCCGAACAAACCCCGGTAAGCTCAGAACACAGCCCGGCAAGCCCGAAACAAAGCCCGGTATGCGCCGAACAAACCTCGGCAAGCCCGAAACACAGCCCGCTTTGTTCCAAGCCCCGTCAGGACTGCGCGTCCCCGTCTCGATGCTTGCGGCTCTTGTTGGGATAGGCGGCTTTCAACTGCTCGTAGACCGCGCGGGCTTCGGGAACATTCCGGGCGGCTTCCGCCTTGACATCGGCGTAAAATTCCAGAGCGGCGTGAGAGGCGTCGCTCCC
>JAIRPH010000238.1 GCA_031257135.1 Spirochaetaceae bacterium | reverse complement strand
AAGGTCGAGCGGGAGACCCTCGCGGAACGAAGCGGGCTTCCGCTGGAGCTGATACGCAGAATCGAAGAGCAAGGGCATATCCCGGACCTTGCCCCGCTTATGAAAATCGCCCGGGCTTTAGGGGTCCGGCTTGGGACCCTGCTGGACGACCACGCTGAACTCGGTCCGGTTATCACCCGCGCCGGAAACGCCGAGCGAACCGCCCGGTTCATCACAGGACTGCCCGGCTCGGCACACGCAGGCGCAGATTCGCCCGCTGGCGTTAAACCCGCTGGCGTTAAACCCGCTGGCGGGGCAGAAGACGGCAAAAAAGGACTTTCTTTTCACGCCCTCGCAGAAGATAAAGGGGGACGCCACATGGAACCATTCATCGTGGACATCGAAAAGGAAAGCGAACAAGCCAAATCAACCCACGAAGGCGAAGAATTCATTTACGTCCTTTCAGGAGGCATCGTCCTTGAGTACGGCGCGGATACCTTCCGCCTCGGTCCGGGGGACTCGGTATACTACGATTCCATCGTTCCCCATAGGATTCTGCCCGGAGTCCCGCAGGCGGCTCAGATTTTAGCGGTTATTTACACCCCAGCGTGAGGTTTTCCTATGTTTGAAACAACGTTAAGCGCGTTACTGCGGCAGAAAGCCCGAATTCAGCCTAATCGGGATTTTATCGTCTACGCCGACCGGGACCTCCGCTTCACTTACGGCGAATTCGACCGCCGGGTCGACGACCTGGCCCGGGGTTTTCTCGCCATCGGCTTGAAAAAAGGGGACCATGTCGGCATTTGGGCGACGAACGTGCCGGATTGGAACACGATTCTCTTCGCCTCAGCGCGGGCAGGTTTGGTCCTCGTAACCGTGAACACCGCGTACAAAACTCACGAGCTGGAATATCTGGTTAGGCAGTCGGATTTGGCGTGTTTGTGCATCATCAACGGCTATCGGGATTCGGATTACGTCGCAATGGTCAACGAGCTTATCCCGGAACTGAAAACCGCGCCTCGGGGTCATTTGCAGGCGGAAAAATTTCCACGCCTCAAAAGCGTGGTCTACGTCGGGCAGGAAAAGCACCGGGGGATGTACAACTTCGCGGAACTGCTCTTACTCGGAAAACATACCGATCCCGCGGTTCTTGCGGAAATCGAAACCCAATGCGATACAAACGACGTCGTGAATATGCAGTACACTTCCGGCACGACCGGGTTTCCGAAGGGCGTAATGCTGACGCATCGGAACATTTTGAATAACGGTTTCGGCATCGGCGAGAATCAGCGGCTCACCGAGCGGGATATTGTCTGTCTGCCGGTGCCGCTGTTTCACTGTTTCGGGCTGGTTTTGGGAATGATGGCGGTTTTGACCCACGGCGCGACCGCGGCTCTCCTCGAATGGTTTGATCCGGTGCTGGTTCTTGCGACGGTACAGAAGGAAAAATGCACCGCCCTCTACGGCGTGCCGACGATGTTCATTGCGGAATTGAATCATCCCATGTTTCCGATGTTTGACACCCGCAGTCTCCGGACCGGGATAATGGCCGGTTCCCCCTGTCCCATCGAGGCTATGAAGCAGGTCATCGAGAAGATGCACATGACCGAAGTCACGATCTGCTACGGCTTGACCGAATCTTCGCCGGTTATGACTCAGACTCATGCGGATGATTCCCTTGAGGTGAAGGTCGCCACGGTTGGTCGGGAATTGCCGGGCGTGGAGGTTACGATTCGGGACCCTGAGACCGGGGAAGAATGTCCCGAGGGAGTGCATGGCGAATTTTGTTGCCGGGGCTACAACACCATGAAGGGCTATTACAAAATGGAGGAGGCTACTCGGAAGTGCATAGATTCTCAGGGGTGGCTTCATTCCGGAGATATGGGCGTAAAAGACGAGGAGGGCAATTTCCGGGTAACCGGGCGCATCAAGGATATGATTATCCGAGGCGGCGAGAATATCTATCCGAAAGAGATAGAAGATTTTCTCTACACAATGCCCGGAGTGAAAGACGTGCAGGTGGTCGGCATTGCGAGTAAAAAGTACGGCGAGGAGGTCGGGGCGTTTGTTATTTTGCATCCTGACGCGTCCCTTACCGAAGAGGACGTCAAGGATTTCTGCCGAGGGCGGATAAGCCGCTACAAGATTCCCAAGTACGTTTTTTTCGTGGACGCCTACCCGCTGACCGCCAGCGGGAAAATCCAGAAGTATCAGCTCCGGGAAGAAGGCTCGAAAAAAGCCGTAGAACTCGGCAGAGCCACCTGAGCCTTCCGGCGCACGCCCGGAGGTCGGCGCTGTATTCTCGGAGCCGCAGAGGGATAGGAGCCAGCATATAATCAGGGTAGTCGCCGGAATGAGCATTAGGAGCAGGGATTTCCTTAGCCGGATTAAAATGGAAAACCTGCTCTTTAGTCAGCAAAGGAATTTTAAATGTCTTTAGTACATCCGGATCATCTTCAGCAGAAGAGATATGAACGTTGAACAATCAGGACAGTAAAAAAAAGCCTATAAAAACTAAACCGGAATCAATTACCGGAAATGAACGCCGCTATACGAGCTATCATCGAAAATCCCGGCATAGGCGAACAGAAAAAGGGCGGGTTGATCTTTTTTGAAAAGAACCCTATATTATGAGAGGAGATAAAAAACAATGAAAAAAGATAAACTTGTATTAATCAGTATTATTTTGTGGGCGATGATAGGACTCGCTATGATAGGCTGTAATCCCGAAAACGCCGATTCTGAAAACGTCAGTTCCGAGGGTACGGCGTTAGTCTGTTTCGGCGACAGCCTTACCGCAGGCTACGGCGCGACTGTTCCGGGCGAAGACGATCCGGAACAGTCTTATCCCGCGTATTTACAGGAGATGGTGTCTATGCCGGTCGTCAACGCCGGGGTAAGCGGCGATACCACAGGGGAGGCTCTCGCCCGCATCAAAGGCGATGTGCTTGACAAGAATCCTCGAATCGTTATCATCGAACTCGGCGCAAACGATCTGTTTCAGGCCGTTTCTCCGGCAACGACTAAAAAGAATCTTCAGCGCATCATCAGCGAGCTTAACGACGGAAAACGGAAACTCTATCTCGCAAAGTTTTATACCGGCGAGGTCGCTCAAGATATGATGGCGGATTTCGGAATTACCAGCTCATACGCTCAATCAGCGCTCATCGCGCAGTATGACGCTATATTTAATGCACTCGCTTCTGATAGGGTCGAGCTTATCGAGGATATTTGGACAGGCGTCTGGAGACAGTATATGTCTGATGAGGCGCATCCGAACGCGCAAGGCTATAAAATTATGGCGGAAACCTATTTTAAGGCTCTAAAGCCCTATTTGGAAGCGAATAATTTAGCAAAGGCGTTACGCAACAGCGATGCTGTTTTATGAACTATCCCGGAGTCTGCCGCTCCGGGATGCTTCGGTCTAACGTTTCACCGCTCTCAGAGAACCTGATATAGTCAAGAGGGATTCATCGTAGCCGACTTGCAGGGTTCCGTCCCAGTTAAAGAGCGCGGTTAAATCGCCGTAATCGTTTTGGATTCCGCCGGTTTTGACTGAATTTCCCGGGGTAATCTCTTTTCCTGAAGGGATATGAGCGTCCCAAACTTTTTTCCAGTCTACCGAATCAGCGTCGCCTGCGGGAGAAAATTCTTTGGCGATCACTTGCGGGTTATGCCCCTCGATATAGCCGATAGTCCGCATAAGAAAGTTGCCTCGCGGAAAGCCCAGTTTTCCGGTTTTATCGGTACTTATCTTGTAGGCGACGCCTCGGTGGACGTACTCGATGGTTATGACTCCATTGGAGGCTTTGGCGGCGTGAAGATTGTCTTCAATGCGGGTACTGTCTGAAGCGACTGGAAACAGCAGAAGTCCCCGGACTCCGGCGGGGAACGTAGCTTTTCCCAACATATCCGTTTGGATAGGGCTGAACAAGGCGGTAGATTTAAACTTCGACGCGCCGGAAATAGTGTCAACGCTGTCTTTTTCTACCGCCACATACCGAATCGGCGAGCGGAACGAAAGATAGTTCGACGAATCGGGACCTGCCGTATTATACCGGTAATTGATAACCAGTTCTTGAGCGGCAACGAATTGGGTTATCCACAAAAGGATGATCCCAACGAAAGGCTTGTAAGAATACATATAAACTCCTAACATTAAACTTTAAAAGAACCTATGGTTCTTTCCATAAGCTGGATATTATCGTGGGTGTCCTGCGCCAAATGCAGAACCTCTTCGGATGCCCGGTTTACTTCATGGGCGTTATCGCCCATCGTAGCGATACTCTGCTGAATAGCTTGGACGACGCCGGTAAGTCCTCCCATTTCTATCTTAACCTGATCCATGTGAGCGGTGAGCTGTTGAGAAGTTCCCTGCACTTCGGAAGAAGCGTTATTCATAGCCGCCAGAACTCCAAGAATCTGATTAGAAACGCTACGCTGTTCCGCCATAGCGTTATCAATACTGCCGATAAAATCGGTAGTCGTTTCAATGTGGCGCACTATCAGATGAAACGCGGTTTGAGCGTCCGTAAAGGATTGCACCGTAGTATGAATCGATTCGATAATACCGAAAAGCTCCTGTTTAATGGACGCGGATTGATTGCGGACGTTTTCCGCCAGAGTCCGAATCTCTTCGGCGACCACTGAAAAGCCTGCGCCTGCGCTTCCTGCGTGAGCCGCTTCAATGGCGGCGTTCATCGCAAGCAGAGTAGTGCGGCTTGCTATTTTCGCGATCAGCGTATTCGTTTCGTTCAGGCGTTCCGACTCTTTCAGGATGTGGGTTATCTTCGTATTTACGGCGTCCTGTTTTTCTTTGCCTGAATCGACGACTCCGACCAGCTCGGCGATACGGTTTTTCACGTTTTGGACGGACTCGGTTACGGCGGCGATAGTTCCCATCATGCCCTCGATAGATTCGGTTGATCGGGCGATAGAGGCGTTCTGATGTTGAATCAGGGCGTCCAGATTGATAATGCCCTGAGTCGTCTGCTCCAATACTTCGGTCGTCCGGTTTAACGACAAGGACTGCTGTTCCGTCTGATCCTTAATATTCATAGACATAGCTACTATCCGGGCGTTTGCTTCCGCGGATTCTTCCGAGCGGTTTCCAAGCTCCTGTCCGATATGCTGGAGCGAAGATTGCGCTTCTTTCAGCCGGAGAATAAGTTCCCGCAAACTGCCGATAAACGTATTAATATCCGCGACGATGCCGCCGATTTCATCGTTCCGCTCAATAGGAATCCGGCAGGTAAAATCCGCTTCCCTTGAAGTGAGACTGCTGATAGCCTCGGCGGTTATATGAAGAGGTCTAATAATAATCGACCGGAACAGAGCCGTAAAAATGCCGAACAACGCCAGTATTCCGCCGATTACAATGGGAATAATCATTTTATTCGCCTCTTCCATCCGCTCGTATATCGAGGATACCGGCATCCCCAGAGACAGTATCCCTACCCTTGAGCCGGAACTGTCTTTAAACGGAAAATGCACCGCGTAATATACCACGCCGTGATCCGCGTACTCTCCCGCGTATATTTCTCCTTTTCCCAGCGCAGTATCCGCGATGAGGTTGATCGCCGAATCCGCGCTGGCGTCAAACGCGGAAGCCCCGGAAACCGCGTCAGCGCCTTGATCCGCGGAAACCGCCCCGGAAACCGTAGTTCCCCGCCTGACAACGCCTTGATATATGTCGATTTCACACTGAGTAATCCGTTTCAATTCCTGCAAAAAACGGGGACTTTGCAGACTGTATTCCAGTATCCCGTATCCCGCTAAACCTTCTTCCGCGTACAGCGGAACCGCGCCTATCAGCTCAAGGGTAGTTCCCAAAGAAAATACCCGCACCGCGCTCTGATGGTCGCCGGTATAAGACACAATGCTTCGGCTGTAGCGGCCGCCGCTGGTTTCGGAGCCGCCGCTTTGCATAATCACGTTTTCATCGGCATCCAAAAAACTGAGCGCGTCAGCCTCAAGACTTTTTACCAGCATATCAAGCTGATGTTGACGCTCCGAATCGTCCGGCAGATCAAGGATGCCCGTAAGCTCGCTGAACCCTTGAAGCCAATCTATTTTTTGCTGGATGCTTTTGCTTTGTTCGTCAATAAACGCGAGAATCGTTTCTTCTTTTTGAGTCAATTCTTTTTTGAACAGAACAGTTGAAGTATGAATAGTCATAGCATTAATGGCAATCACGATACCGCTTCCAAAAACAGCGAAGCATATCAGTATTGGAATCATCAATTTTAGACTAAGGGAACCTCTTTTTTGTTTCTTTCTTTGTATCATACTATAGTGTTTCTAAATATACTCATTTTGATTCATTATGGCAAGGCAAAAACCGCGAGACAAACAGATGCCCTTGCCGGTAAGCGGCGTAGGTAAGCCGCTAAAAGCCTTATTCGATCAGATAAGGAGCTTATTCGATCAGATAAGCGGCTTATTCGATCCGGTAGCCGGCTTATTCGATCAGATAAGCGGCTTATTCGATCAGATAAGGAGCTTATGCGATCCGGTAGCCGGTATATTCGATCAGATAAGCGGTATATTCGATCAGATAAGGAGCTTATGCGATCAAATAAGCGGCTTCCGGCTTCTTAGAGCGTATAGTTCAGAGCGGCGTGGACTCTTTTTTCAAGTTTTTCCGGCGTAATCGGTTTAAGGATATAATCTTTTATACCTCGTTTGGAAGCCTCTCGGACCACATCGCTGTCCCCGTGGGAAGTTACGAAAATAACCGGAATATCTTTAGCGTCAGGATTATTTTTGAGCTTTTCGAGAAACTCGAATCCCGACATTCCGGGCATTTCAATATCCAGCAGGATAAGCGCGACCGGCTCGTTCTTTAACACGGACAAGGCGGTTTCCCCGGACTTGGCGAGACGCACATCGAATTGCTTTTCCAAAACGACTTTGATAGTCCTGAGGTTTGACGCCATATCATCAACCGCCAAAATAATTTTTTTCCCCTCCATAAGATACTCCTTGTTTAGGGTTTGTTTTTCTGGTTCAAGCGCACGAGCCTTTGCCCCTGAAAGGCGCGGGACCGCCGCAGTGAGCGCACCGATAGACTCCCGCTTTGATTACCAAGCCGCCGGCGTCGGTCCGATAGCCCTGCCGCCGCGCCAGAATTTTTCCGCAATCGGGACAGCGCGTATCCGCGATTCCGCCGGCTATGTTGCCGGTATACACATAGGATAGCCGTTTCCCGGCTTCCCGCGCAAGCGCAGTAAGCCTAACCGGGTCCGTAGGCGGAGCCTTCCAGAGATAGTCAGGATGATACGCCGAAAGATGCCACGGTATGTCAGGCGAAACCTGAGCGATTAAGCCGGCGCAGAGGCTGATTTCCTCAGAGCCGTCGTTCAGCCCCGGGACAACCAGCGTGGTCAGCTCGAGGTGAACCTTCATCTCCCAAGCCGCGGCGATAAACCTCAGCGCGCTCGGAAGGTCTCCCCCAAGAACCCGGCGGTAGGTCTCTTCAGAGCCGCTCTTCAGGTCGATGTTCGCCGCGTCCGTCAGGCTGAGAACCTCGGCCCCGGGTTCCGGGTTTATGCACCCGTTGCTGACCAATATATTGGCTATCCCGGCTTTCCGGGCAAGGCTCATGCAGTCCAGCAGAAATTCCAGATGAATCAGCGGCTCCGAATAAGTATAGGCAATCTGATCCGCCCCCGCCGACTGAACCTGCCGAATCAGCTCCTCCGGGGAATAATACCTGACCGGAGCATCCCGATTCTGCGAAATACGCCAGTTCTGACAAAAAGGACAGCCCAGATTGCACCCAACAAAGCCCACGGAAAAAACCGACGAACCGGGACGATAGTGATACAAAGGCTTTTTTTCAATAGGGTCTAAAACAGCCGCGGTAATCCCGCCGTAATACGGGATTACTCCGGCGCCGTTCCGGCCGCCTCTGACGCCGCATTTTCCCCAGCCGCCTTCGGGGATGGCGCAGGACTGAGGACAGAGGAGACACTGCACCGGCTTGCCCGGCAGGGCGTATCGGCTCTGCATTTACTTCTCCGCCGGTTCGAGCAAAGCCCGTTCCGCGGGGTTTCGGGGCTTATTCACAAACCGGATAGGATCGTCCACTTCAAAAGGCTCCAAAAGCACTCCGTGAGAGCCTTTGCGGACCCACACTTTTACCAGAGGCGCGGTATCTCCGGATTTCGTTACCGCCGAATGAACCTCCTCCGCGCCGAGGATATCTTCAAATCTGAATTCCATTACTTTAGGATTTTCTCCCAAAGGATCGTTTACCAAAATAATTTTATTCTTATCCGAAGGATGCTGACGGGGATAGCCGGTAAAAGAAATCCCGTTTTTAGGCGCGCCGCCGGTGTATCGGACAATTTTAGAGAGCGGCAAGGTCTCAAGATAGCTGGTGATACTCATTTTGTCTCCTTTACTTTATCTTACCCTAACTATATGATGAACTCAGCTATGATGCAATCTAATCTACCCCAAGGGGCGTACCTTTTTCAAGGGAATACGCTGGTAATCCCAACGGACGCACCTGACAACCGCCTCGCCGAACCGATCCCGCTGGAACAGATAACCCAATCCTTCAGCGGACTGGATATATGCGCGATCCCCGCTCTGGGAACCGCCGGACATATACGCTACGCCGACCTCCCGCCGGATCGCGCTCTGCCCGCAGACTGGCGGGCGATACATAGCAGACAGGCGGTCAGTCTCCTGCCCGCGGAAACCGCGGTTGACGCCTCCGGTCCCGCAGGCGCGCTGTTCAGAGCCTATCACATAGCCCAATGGCGGCGGGATTCGCGGTTTTGCGGAACCTGCGGAAGCAAAAACCAAGACGCCGACAATGAGCTTGCCCGGCTCTGCCCTTCCTGCGGCAGACAGGAGTACCCCCGAATATCTCCGGCGATTATCGTGCTTATCCTCAACGCCTCCGATCAGGCTCTGCTGGCTCACAACAAGAATTTCACTGCCGGCGTATACAGCCTCATCGCAGGCTTTAACGAAGCCGGAGAAACCTTAGAGGCTACCGTAGCCCGAGAAATCCGGGAAGAGGTAGGACTTGCCGTAAAAGACATCCGCTACGCGGCTTCTCAGCCCTGGCCCTTCCCTAATTCCCTGATGCTGGGCTTTACCGCCCGTCACGCCGGAGGCGTCATTAAAACCGACGGCGTGGAAATCGAAGACGCCCGCTGGTTCAAGCGGGACCAGCTTCCCGACTTGCCGGGCAACGGTTCAGTGTCCCGGTATCTGATTAATCTCTGGATTAAAGGCATGACCTTATGATGAATATAGAAGCGTTATTTCAGGAAGCCCGCAAAGCCGCTTCTTTCGCCTACGCGCCGTACTCAAAGTTCCGAGTCGGAGCGGCTCTTCTGGGAGAAGACGGAACCGTCTATACCGGATGCAATGTAGAGAACCGCTCCTTCGGGCTTACCATCTGCGCGGAACGGAGCGCGCTGGTGCAGGGCGTAAGCAAGGGAACCCGGCGGTTTACGGCGTTAGCGATAGCCGCGCCGGATTCTCAGGAGCCGGTAGGTCCCTGCGGCGCGTGCCGGCAGGTTCTGAGCGAATTCATGCCCCCGGACGCGCCGGTGATCTTCGGAGGCGCGGGAACCCGGCGGATTACCGTTACTATCGGCGAGCTGATTCCCTTTGATTCACTCCACGATCTGGCGGAGGGCTGATTGCTTTTATCGGATATCGCGCTTATCCTTTCCCGTCCGATGGAAGCCGGAAACGTAGGAGCCGTATGCAGGGCGATGAAAAATATGGGACTTTCCCGGCTTCGATTGGTCTCTCCGGAGCCGATGGACTCAGGGATCATCCGGGCTAGGGCGGTTCACGCCGAGGATGTATGGGAAACCGCGGAGTCCTTTCAGTCCCTTGACCGGGCGGTCGCGGATTGTTCGGTGGCGGTCGGCGTTACCCGCAGACGAGGACGCGGACGGAAGACGGTTACGCTCAGTCCCGAAGAGTTAGCCTCATACTTACGGGATCGTCCCGGAACCGGCGCGATTGTCTTCGGCAATGAACGCTCAGGGCTTGAGGCGGAGGAACTCGGCTTGTGCGGCTTGGCATCCCACATACCCGCGGACGAGGGCTTTCCCTCATTAAACCTCTCCCACGCGGTGCAGATTTACGCGTATCAGCTTTTCCGCGTCTTAGGTTCCGCTCATGCCGTTGAGGGAACTTGGATTCCTATGAATCAAGCCGAGCTTGATAGCCTTGCCCGGCGTATAACCGATTCTCTTGAGTCCCTAGGGTTTTACAAACAGCCCGGCAGAGCCGAACAGGAACGATTTTTCCGAGACGTATGCTCCCGCGCGGGGCTTTCAATCCGGGAGGGAGCGTATATGGGAGATATATTCGCCAAAGCCGCTCGGCTGGGACAAAAAAACCGATTTTAGAAAAACCAGTTTTAGAAAAAAGAAAAACTGGTTTTAATCGTTTTTTAACGGTCTTATGATAGTATCTTAACAATGAAGGGTAATGCTATAAAAAAATGAATACACGGATTCTGTTTTTGGAAGAGTTAAACCGCCTCAGACACGACGTTCTGACGATGGCTTCGCGGGTTGAAGAAGACTTAGGGAAAGCGTTGATTGCCCTGCGGAATAACGACAAAGAATTGGCAAAGGAAGTGAAAGCCGGCGACGCGGTAGTCAACGCC
The DNA here is from genome assembly GCA_031257135.1 of Spirochaetaceae bacterium. Taxonomy (GTDB): domain Bacteria; phylum Spirochaetota; class Spirochaetia; order Treponematales; family Breznakiellaceae; genus JAITHW01. The sequence goes on along the minus strand of JAIRPH010000238.1, from coordinate 1,318 downwards.
ATGCAGATAAAAATTGAAGACGAGGCGGCGGTTCTCATTGCGACGCAACAGCCGGTCGCGAGGGATTTGCGGGAGCTGGTAACGATATTCAAACTTACCGGCAATCTTGAGCGCATTGGGGATCACGCGGTGCATCTTGCCAAAGCCGCGGCGAAACTCGCCGGAGAGCCGTCTTTCCGCGCCGCGGAACATCTGGAACGCATGGCTGAAACCGGCAAGGAAATGATCCGATCCTCGGTTTCCGCGTACCTAAACCAAGACGCCCAAGCCGCCCGGACCGCCGCCGCGCTGGACGATAAAATAGACGAGGAACATAAACTGCTCGCCGAAGAGATACTGTCTCTGATGAAAAAGCATCCTGAACTCGTTAAAAAAGCGGTGCGTCTTCTCAACGCCTCTGGATTTCTGGAACGGCTTGGAGATCACGCTACCAATATCTGCGAAGCCGTAATTTACATGACGGAAGGGACTCACGAAGAGCTGAATCAATGAGCAAAGCGGTTATACTAATCATCGAAGACGACCCGGACATCCGCGAACTGCTGTCCGCCGCCTTCGCGCCGGAAGGCTGGAAACTGCTTATGGCGGAAAGCGGCGAAGAAGGCTTAACCCTGCTGAAAGCTAACACGGTCGATTGTATTCTTTTGGACATCATGCTTCCCGGCATGGACGGGCTTAAAACCCTCAAAAAGATTCGCGCGGATATTCGCTCGAAGATCGTACCGGTTATTCTCGCTACCGCTAAGGGAGAAGAAACGGATATTATAGCCGGGCTTGAACTCGGCGCGGACGACTATGTGGTTAAACCCTACAGCCTCAAGGTGCTGACCGCCCGCATCAGGTCGGCGTTGCGCCGGATGGAGGAGACTTGGGAGCTATCGCCGGAAACGCCGGTACAGCAAGGCTCGCTGAAAGCCGACCCAATGCGATATGAAGCCTTCGACGGCGACCGGCGATTAGACCTTTCGGCGACGGAATTCGCGCTTCTGCGGCATTTTTTAACGTATCCTGACATAGTATTCTCCCGCAACCGGCTTATCGCCGCAATCCACGGCGAAGATTATCCGGCGACGGATCGTTCCGTTGACGTCCAGATTCTCGCTTTGCGGAAAAAGCTGGGAGACTCAGGCGCGCTCATCGAGACAATCCGGGGCGTCGGCTACCGGTTCAGCCTAAGCGGAACTCAGTAGCCGCAATTTTTATGAACGTTTCTCCAGAGGCACGTAGTTTTGGCGTTTTTGGACGCATTTGTACGCGGGGCGGATGATGCGTCCGCCGGAGATGATTTCTTCCATACGGTGAGCGCACCAGCCTGCGA
>JAIRPH010000235.1 GCA_031257135.1 Spirochaetaceae bacterium | reverse complement strand
CTGCGTTCGTCTGAGCGGTCGATAACTTCCCGGATGTCTTTGATGCCTGTGAGGACCGCGTTGAGGCTTTCAAACGCGCTTTTGGTCGTATTGGCGATGACTTTGGCGAGACTTGTTTTGCCGGTTCCGGGGGGTCCGTAAAATATTATGGAAGAAAGTCTATCCGCTTGGATTGCCCGGCGGAGGAGCCTTCCCGGACCGACGATATGGTCTTGTCCGACCATATCGCCGAGGCTTTGAGGGCGCATCCTGTCGGCGAGGGGTCCGTCTTGATGCCCCGGGCCCCGCGCCGCGAACAGCCCGCTTTCACTGTTCGGCGTTCCAGACCTCATTGCGGTACGCCCAGAGTCCGTCTTTAGTGGTTGAAGCAAAGAGAATCTTGTCAGGAGCCTGCAAAAACCCGATTACCGGATGCCGCCGTAGCGAAGAATTGTATTTATCAACATTGGTAATGGTGGATTTTTCTCCGCCCGGATTATTCAGCGTTGTGTTCGTAGTAGAAGTTCCGTCGGCGTTCAGCGTAGTAATTAAGGTTCCGTCGGCGTTCAGTACAATTTCCCGGTATCCGTGGCTTGTAGAACTGCTTCCGCCCTGTATTCCGAGGAGCAGGAGTTTAACGGAAGCGTCGTCATTTTCCCAAAGCCCGAGTCCGCCGGTAAAGACTACGCCCCCGGATGCCGCCGTAAATTTTCCATCAACAGGACCGTATAATATATCTCCCCTGCTGACGGCTACGACGGTATCTTTCACGGTAATAATGCCGGTTACGATGATTTTTGCGCTTTCTTTGTCTTTAATGCCAACCGGATCATCTTGAATACTGCCGTCCCTAAAGGTAAGAATCCCGTCGCCCGAGGTGGCGAGGTAGTATACATCGTTGAGAAACGCGGCTCCTTTCAGCAGTTTGGTTCCGGTCTTCAAAGAAGTCAGCGAATTTTCATCGTCTTTCGCGTATAAAATGTCAAAACTGGAGCCGGACATTGCGCCGGCGAATACATACTCTTCCGCGGCGTAAATTACCTGCAAATTGCCGTCAGCCGTCAACGTCTGCCAAGCGGCGCCGTCATATCGGGAAACGACCGCGGACCCCGGGTCTCCGGCGAGGGCATAGAGATTATTTGCGGTAGCGGCAAGCTCGAGAATCTTTCCTCCGGGCTGTTGGTCTAAGTCGCTCCACGCTCCGCCGCTGTACTTGAGGATTTTTCCGCTGAATCTGCTTGCAACGTATACTATATCGCCCAGCTTGACGATATTCGTTGGCATTCCGGCGATTTTAGGATCAACCGGCTCCACTTCTTGAGAGATCGCGTAAAAAATAGCGTTTTGCTTACAAGAAAGCGCGAGTATTCCCATTAGCAGTATTGCCGGTATTCTGATTTTTTTTACCATACGCTTTTATTCCTCACCTAAAAATGATAACGGGCAGTCAAGGTACATTCAAAAAAATGTCCGTGTATGTCTTTGGATGTATCGTCGGTCCATTGGGGAACCCACCACCACTCAGCGTTGATGCCGACAGACCAAGACTGATGAAACCGGAAAAACGCCCCAACCCCGGGTTTTAGGAAAAACCCTAAATAGTTTTGGTCGTTATTCAAGTAGCTTTGAAGCGCGCCGCCGACCATAAGCGATACCGGAAATTCAAAGTTACGCAGAATTCCGGGCAGGCGGGTATGATGAAAGGTAAATTGATACCCTGCTTTCACTCCAAAGGGCGCAATATATAACCAATTTTTAGCGATGCTGGTTGTGGCTATGCCGCCTATTTCGCCGCCGACAAAAAAGCCCGGAGTCAAAAAATAGCTGTATCCCAGGGATATACCCATTCCGACAACAAAGAGATTGTGATCGATTACGCCCGAACTGCCTGCGAAAACCGTAGGAAAAGCCGCTACAACCGATACCGACAGCATCTGATCCCCTCTGGAAAAGGCGAAAGGCGTATAATCAGACCAATTCGGCTGTATCGGCGTCTCTTGATCCGGCTCTTCCGGGGGATACTCGTCTTCCTGCGCGCTTAAAAACGCCGCGGTAAACATAATTATAAAGAAAAAGGTCCATGCCTTTTTGTACATACGCATACTCCTTACTAACAATCAACATAAGAGATTCGTTACGGCTTACCCTTTTCGAGGGTAAGATATTGCAGTAATATAGGATACTTAGCAAACAACTCGCCGTATTTGGTTAATTCATCTAAACGGATAAAAAAATCCACTCTGGTTTCCGGCTTGAGAGCCTGATCGGTTTGTATATATTCCCGAATCCGCTCAACATAATCAGTATATAATGACCGGAATTGACGGTACAGCGTAAAATCCGGGAAATCGACGGTCTGTATAAAACAAGAAAAATTTTCTATATTAGGAAACGTCTGGGTTATATCCTGCGTCAGCCGGGCGGCTGAACCTGAACTCAGGATTTCCTCGACGTTCCGCTCATCTTCCATATAGCCGCGGAGCCGCTGTAAGGCGTAGGTCTGAACCTGCTCTCCCAAGCCGGCTTCAAAACTATCCAAATCGCGCTGTTCCATACTATGATTGGTTTCCAGCAGGGAAATGAGAGAACTCGGTTTGAGGGTAAACGAAAGGGTCCCGGCTATTTTATATGAAAAATCAATGGTAAAACCCGCAAACGCGGCGTATTCTTTCCCAGAAGGGAGCGCGCAACTGGTTTCAAAGGACCGGTTTACCGGATGGACGGCAAATACTTGGAGTTGTACGTTGCTGGGGATGAGTTTATACCAGACCCATCGGAATTTTCCGTCCTGAATTACTTGGGGGTCTAGTCCGTGGCTTTTAGAACGCATTACTCCGTATGACCCTATCGGGACCGTCAGGTTTACCCAGCCTAAGAAAAAAACCGTACCGCCTAGAATCATAACAATAAGACAGAACGTAAAAAATTTTTTCATACCCTTTAAGGATATACTAAAATACCAGCATTAGCAACTCTGGAGTTGGGAACTCTGGAGTTGGGAACTCTGGAGTTAGCAACTCTGGAGTTAGCAACTCTGGAGTTGTTGGAAATAAAGATCGTCTTTTGATTTTTTATGCTCCGACCTCTTGCCTAAGAGAAGTATCTTTGCTATGGTATATGTTACCGACCGGTCGGTAACAAGCGAAAAAAATGACCAAACAAGAAATAATCGCCGCCGCGTTCAAAGTGTGGGGGCGGAACCTGTACCAGTCTACCAGTCTCAGCGAACTCGC
>JAIRPH010000209.1 GCA_031257135.1 Spirochaetaceae bacterium | reverse complement strand
TCTTTTTCTAAAAAAAATTTTCTAAAAAGAAAAATCCCAAGTTTAAGATCGGGATATTCTTTTTTCTAAAAAAATTCTAAAAAAACCTCGGATTGCGCTACCGCAGTCCGAGGCGTTTTCAGAAAGTTATTGGGGGGAAACGCCTTTCCACTTTTTCCAGCGGATATACACCAGCCGTCCTGTGCCGTTTTCTTGGGGGCGTTCTTCGGTTTCAAACTGACTCATTGCCCGAAAAAGGTCTCCCAGTTTTTTGAAGCCGTAGTTCCGGGGATCGAATTCGCTGGACCGGTTGGTGATTTTCTGCCCGACGCCGCCGAGATAAGCCCAGCCTGATTCGTCGGCTAAGTCCTCCACCGTATCCCGAAGCAGTTTTAGGAGGCGGCGGTCGTTTTTATAGTCTTTGCGGACCCGTGAAACCGGTTTGGCATCGTCTTCGTCGGCGTCTTCCGGCACGTCGTCTCGGAGGATTTCGGTATAGATAAACTTATCGCATACGGCAACAAAGGCCCGGGGAGTTTTCTTTTCCCCGAAGCCGTAGACCATAAGCCCGCTTTCCCGAAGCCGGGCGGCAAGACGGGTAAAATCGGAATCGCTGGACACGATGCAAAAGCCGTCGAGTTTCTGGCTGTAGAGGAGGTCCATAGCGTCGATAATCATTGCTGAATCAGTAGCATTTTTACCGGTGGTATATGAAAATTGCTGGATAGGCTGAATCGCATACTCTAAAAGCCTATCCTTCCATGAGCGGAGGTTGGTATTGGTCCAATCTCCGTAGATTCGTTTGACGCTGGCGATGCCGTATTTGGCGACTTCATCCAAGAGTCCCTCAATAATAGCGGGCTGAGTATTATCTGCATCAATGAGGACCGCCAGCTTCGCCTGACTAATATCAACCTGTTGACTTGAAAACGGTAACAACGGCATAGTATTCTCCTAATATCGGTATAGAGCGTGAACTCTCTCCCTCTTTACATTAATTTTGATCTTCAGTATACTTCTTTTTAACAACTTGTTTATAGATATTATTTTTTAAGGAAGGAATATTATGTCACGAGTATGCGATATTTGCGGGAAACATACGATTACCGGCAACAAGGTGAGCCACGCTAAAAATCATACCCGCCGCACCTGGCGGCCTAATCTGGTAAAAGTGAAAACCGAAGTAGCAGGGACCACCGTTACCTTGAAAATCTGCGCCCGATGCCTCAAAAGCGATAAAATCACGAAAAAAGTATAAGCTTGGCATCCGCCTAGCCCGGCTCTGGGGTTAAGAATATGCGTATTATATCGTGGAACGTCAACGGCATCCGGTCTGTAGAGAAGCGGGGTTTCTTAGAGTGGGTGCGGAAAGAATCGCCGGATATGCTCTGCCTCCAGGAGACCAAAGCTCATCCGAGGCAGATTTCTCAAGCCTTGCTGAGTCCCCCGGACTGGGAAGGACGAGAATATGCCTCGTACTGGGGAAGCGCGAAAAAACCCGGATATTCCGGAGTCGCCCTCTACGCCAAGAAACAGCCGATGGATGTCAAGCCCCTGGGAATCCCGGAATTCGACGATGAAGGACGGACATTGCAGGCTGATTTCGGAGACTTTGTTCTGATATGCGCGTATTTTCCCAATTCCCAAGAAGGGGGCGCGCGATTGAGTTATAAACTGGCTTTCTGTCAAGCGATTCGGGAGTCTTGCGATGCTCTCATCGCCGCAGGACGGCATTTGGTACTCTGCGGAGACTACAATATCGCCCATACCCCGATAGACCTTGCCCGCCCAAAGGAAAACGAGAAAAACCCCGGGTATCTGCCGGAAGAGCGGGCATGGATGGACGCTTTTACTCGCGCCGGGTATGTAGATACCTTTCGGGCATTTCATCCGGGCGAATCCGGGCATTATACGTGGTGGTCTTATCGAAGCGGCGCGCGGGAACGGAATATAGGCTGGAGAATCGATTATCACTGCGTCGATTCCGGGTTCGCGCCCCAAGTGCGGCACGCCGCCATACTGACCGACGTAGCAGGCTCCGATCACTGCCCGATACAGGTGGATTTAGATATATAAAAGGAAAAAATGCGTATAAAATACAATGCTCCTACGATATTAACCTTTACGTTTATAAGCGTTCTGGTATTGCTTCTTTCTCAAACGCTGTTCCCTTCGCTGACGGCTCAATGGTTCGCGGTTCCGGGGAAGGAGAACTTTTCTCCCCGGAACTTCCGAAATCTGGCGAACCTGATAACTCATGTTATCGGTCATGCCGATTGGAATCATCTGGTCTCTAATTTTTCTCTGATTCTCTTGTTGGGTCCTATGCTGGAAGAAAACTACGGCTCTTCGTCTATGCTCTGTATGATTGTCATAACTGCGCTGGTTACGGGATTGCTCAATGTTTTCCTCTTTCCTACCGGACTTTTGGGGGCTTCCGGGGTAGTTTTTATGATGATCTTGCTTTCTTCGTTTACGAATTCCAACAAAGGAGAGATTCCTTTGACGTTTATCTTAGTGTTGGTCTTATATGTGGGAAGCGAATTCATAAATTCTTTCAAAGAAGACGATATTTCTCAATTCGCTCATATTGCGGGCGGTTTTTGCGGCAGTCTGTTCGGGTTTTTCCGAGATACCCGAAAGGATAAGCGGATTCAGCGGGCTGAGGGAATGGAAAACCGAAGGCGTCTTGAATAAGGGATGCGCTCAGGCTATACTGGGCGTATGGAAATAAATCAAGAATATATTGACGCTTTGCAGGTCAATGAAGTCGCGCTGATGAAGCGCATCTCTGAGTCGCTGACCCTGACGATAGGGCAGGTTTCGGCGGTAATCGGGCTGTTTGCGGAGGGAAGCAC
>JAIRPH010000070.1 GCA_031257135.1 Spirochaetaceae bacterium | reverse complement strand
GAAAAAAGTAAAGAACCCGCCCGGTTTTAGGGGTTTTGGGATTTTTCCTGCCGTTTCAGGAGGTTCCGCGCCATTTCAACGACGAATTCCTGAGTATCGAGAGTCAGTTTCCCGAAGATATCCAGCAGTTCCCGCTCATACGGCGACGACGGTCCGAACATCTCGCCGTTTCCGGTCCTGAGCCACTGCTCATTCGCGTTAAAGGTTACGCATATCAGCTTGATGTTTTTTTCCGTTAGGGCGGTCCTTCCAACCTCAATCTGAGACATCGTTGTCTGGGTCAGTCCAAGCTGTTTGGCGAATTCATCTTGTCTAAGGTTTAAGGTCTTTCTGAGAACTCGTATTCTATCGAGGGTCGTCATAATACATTACTCTTTTAAGAATATCAGATACTTACTAAAAAAACAATGACTAATATTAAAAAATTAATTTTTTAAAAATAAGCGCATCCCCTCTTGACTATTTTATTAAATAAATATAATTTTAGTAATAACTTAATAAAAGGAAGTGATATGACTGATTATGCTCACGAAGTGTTGAAGATTTCCCGGCTATTGACGCCGGAGCATCAGGCGGAACTGCTGGGCTATGTACGTCTCGCCCAGCGAGCGGAAGATTCCGCCCGAAAATCCCCGCCTTCCGCCCAAGCCGCAGGCAGTGGGACCGCGTTTCTGCCGGCTTATTCCGGCTCAGTCTTGGAATAACTGCCCTCCGGGGCGTTATACCTTCGCAAGAAGGAAAATATAAGCGTTCCACTTGTCTGAAACGAACCGGGTAAAGAGAACGCGCTAAAGGGTTATGCGGCATACCACCGGTATGAAATCCAGCGCATACCTAAAAACTTTGTTGCCGAAGTAAAGGAGTAAGAAATGGCAAACAAAAAATTTTTTGTTGGAATGTCGGCGATAACGCTGGCATTGGTATTGCTGTTGACTGGTTGCGGTACTGTTGACGGCGGGCGTCATGATGCGAATAGCCCGCCCGATCAGGATTGTTCCCTTATGTTTAAGGGGGTATCGCCGTCGCCTTTTGTAAAAATCCCGCACGTTACCGCTTTCGACGGCGCGCCGGTAAACTGGAAAGGCGAAATGGGATCATTCGCGCCTTTTAAGGGGAAAAGTTTTACCGTCAAAATCCCCGCCGGCGAACATACCTTAAGCGGCGTAGCCACTGGAGCTACCGGCGATAGCCCGGGAACGATGACAGTGACGTATACTTTTACTGCCGGTCATAAATACACCGTTAAGATCAAAGACGGTTCCTTTGAAATTGTAGATAAATAAAAAACAGTAGCCGGGGATACGCGCCTTTACCACAGGCACAAGTGTGCGCTTTTTCTCCGGCACATTTTGCCCGCCATGGTCTTTGCTACGCAAAGCCCTTATCGAGCTGGCAAAACGCCGCATACAACAGGAACGTTATGCGTAATAAAATCTGAAATTTATGGGGGCGGTTGCATCCATGCCACCGAAAAAATTACCCAAGAATGAAGAATCGCAGGGCAAGCCCTGCGGTATCTTTAACCTTTATGTTTTATTTTGATAAGAAAACAACTCAAGTTGTTTCCCTTCATGTATTTTCTGGTACTCATCTGGATTCCATCCTTGGTTCTTGACTTATTGTTGTATTACCTGTTCATTCCCGTGTTCGCCTACTGTCCCCACATAATATCCTCTCGTCCAAAATTCTCCGCCCATAGTATTCTTCCTTACTTCAGAATATGCTTCAAATATTTTCCTTGCAATTATACTCTTTATGGTATGTACTATTTGCTCAGGGCTGTATGTCGGCGCTGATTGTACCAAAAAATGCACATGGTCTTTTTCAGCGCCTATCTCCAAAAATTTTATCTCATACATGGCTTCTATCCCAATACATATCTCCCGAAGCTTCTTGTCTACTTCTTCATTTATTACCGCTCTTCGGTATTTTGCCGGACATACTATATGATACATCAGCGTACTCACATTATGTTCTTTCCGGATGATCTCGCTCATCCTTCTAGTATACTCTTACTTTCAGCCGCGGCAAGCCACAGGTATTAAACCATATCGGCTACGCCTAATAAAATGGTAAAGTCGCTTGCCACAGCGGATGGTCAACGCCAAGCGGTACTTGAGTCGCCTCTTTCCCCACTTACGTCCTTACGGGGCATTGTCGGCAAGGAGGCTTTACCAGAAAACTATCTGTCCTTAATAAAGTCAATGGAATCTTTACCTGATATTGAAGTGTTATCGAAAATACAACTGCGGGGAACCGGAAGGATAAGTTTGCGAAGGCGGTTCAGGCTGGCGCGAAAGTTCTAAAAGTACCAGTAACGATAGAGCGTAAGCGCGGCGGTCAGCCGAGGGCGGGCTTCTCCCGCTTCCGCCCTGACCTGAGTGTCCGGGGACTTCCTTATTTTTCATCTATTGAGTATACTTAATATATATGTCAATACCCTGTTATCCTGAATTTGTACCTATAGGTTTTGAATTAAAATCAGATATACAGCCTTTATTGTTTCGGCTCACTGACGGCGTTTCAGAATATACTTTTGCGAATCTCTATCTATTTAGGACCCGTTACCAATACCGGGTTTCCCGGCGCGGAGAGGGGCTGATTATCTCAGGACAGCGGGAGGGAAAGCGGTTCTTTATGACCCCCTGCGCCGTCCCCGACCGGGACGCGCTGATCCGGCTCTTCGAGACTCACGATTACTGGAAAGGCATCCCCGATTCCGCGCTTGCCCCGAATCAGAGCAGTCTTGCCGAATGGGGAATCGCCGTCGCTGAGGATCGGGATAATTTCGATTACCTCTACCTCAGAACCGATCTCGCCGAACTGCCGGGCAAAAAGTATCACAAAAAGCGGAATCTGGTGAACGCCTTCCTCAGCGCGTATACCTGCGAAATCCAGCCTTTAACAGCGGAAACCATTCCTCACGCCCTGGAAGCCCTAGACCGATGGCGGCAGGATAAAGGCGAAGACGGCGATTACAACGCCGCCAAAGAAGCGTTGGAATTATTCCCCGCGCTGGATATGCAAGGATCGATCTATTACATAAACGGAAAGCCCCGGGGCTGGTGCCTCGGAGAGCGTCTGTCCCGGGGCAAGATGTTCGCCGTACATTTTGAAAAAGGAGTTGACGCTTACAAGGGCATCTATCAGTTTATGAATCAGACCTTTGCGGCGTCCCTAGAAGAAGAGGTGGTCCATATCAACCGGGAGCAGGACTTGGGAGACGAAGGGCTTCGGCAGGCTAAAATGACCTATCGCCCCTCGGGTTTTGTACGGAAACATATAGGTCTCTACAAGCCCTAACCGGGCTTTTTTTGCAGGACTAAAGGCAGTATACTGGACCTATGACGAGAAAATTTTTCAGGACAATAACCGGATTCGTCTTTCTGATAACCGCTTTAGGGTCCGCCGCGCTGATCTGGCTTCCCCGGGAGCCGCCGAGTCCTCCCGCCAAGAAACAGCAGAGGCAGACGAAGGTCATTGTCCCGCAGAATCCGGGGCTGACCGCGGAACAGACAGACCCGGACCTCAGCGAAGCGGAACCGGCCGCCTACGAAGAGCGGATCACCGCCAAAACCGCGCTTAACAGCGGCGAAATTCTGGTAAGCCTCTTGACCGCCAATTTTGACGAAGACCCGGAAGAGGAACAGATCATCGCATACCGGAATCTTCTTGAGAAAGACAGTCCGATTTATCTCACCTATATTGACTTTGACGTTGGTACGCAAAAGTATGTCCGGCTCTGGAGCGCGCCCGCCGCGGCGACCCGTCCCGGAACCATACAGCTCTATATGCAGGATTTAGCGGGAGACCGGACGCCCTGCGTAATCCTCTCCGGCATGAACGGCATCGGCGAATATACCATGACCGTATTCCGAAAAAACCTCTTGGAAGGCGACCAGTTTCCCTTCAGCAAAATAGCGGAACTCCGGGCAAACGGCTCTATTTCAGTTCAGGAAACTCAGCGGACTCAGGCTTATCAGCAGGGGTACGCTAAGGGACAGAGCTTTTCCATCATCGCCCGAAGCAGAGACGAGTCCTCCGCCAATCCCCTAGACCAAAAAGAAGTGCTGTATACCTTTAATGAAACAAGAGGACTCTATGAGCAAAGCAGTTTTCTCCATATACCGGGAAAACAGATAGAGCAATCCCGATTGCAGGAATTGCTGAACAGCGCGGCTTCCTTTGAGGGATTCATCGACGGGCTGTGGTATTATGTGAGTCCCCAAGGAACCGTAGACGCCCGGCAGTATATCTATTTCGATACCCGGAACCGGGAAATTATCTTTTACGACGATGAAGCCCAGCAGATATTTACGTGGCAGAACTCCGGTCTTACTCGGTACGGGCTGTACATCGCCACGCAGAACATTTCCGTTACCAACCTGCGGCGGTCTCTGGACATAGAGCTTGAATCTTTGGACAGCATCCGCCTGAAGGTTTCTGAGGATATGCGTATCCGCATCGGCGTTACCGCTTCTTGGGACGGCTCTTACCGCAAAGCCCTGTCATTGGAACCGCGGTCTTTGAAAGCCTCTGAGTCTCCGCCCTCGTTCATCGACGCTCAGTATAACGGCTCCATCGGGACCCTTCAGTTTTCCCGGGACGGATTTTATACCTTATCTTCAAGCGAAACGAACCGGAAAGGCAAATATACCTTTTTCCAGATTAATAATTATATCCTGCTGGAATTCCGTTCCGAAAAGGGCTTCCCGGTTCAGTATTCTCAATCCGAAGAGCCGAGAGAAGTCTACTTAGTGGAATATCCGGCAAAGCCGGAAAATCCGAAAGCAAAAAGTCCTGAGAATATTACCTTATACCCGGTTCGGATCGGCACTCAGGAGATTCAGAAACTGCACAAACCCGCGGTTTTCCTTGCCGCGTATAACCCGATGGAAGAGTCCGTCCCGCCGGTTATCGAGGAACCGGTAATCGTTACTTCTGAGGATAAATCCGTTCCGATTCTCAGCTACTCTTCACAGCCTCAGTATTTCAGCCCTGACGGCGACGGCGTAGACGACGAGCTTACCATATTTCTCGGCACGCAGTCGGCG
>JAIRPH010000017.1 GCA_031257135.1 Spirochaetaceae bacterium | reverse complement strand
TCCGCCTCGCCTTCCGCGGCCATGAGAATCCGGTCCCGTTCGGCTTGTTCCCGGCGGGCCCGTTCTTCCTCTTCCAAGCGTCTTCTGCGATCCATTTCTTTGGAAATCGCCCGGACTATAATAAATACGATTATAGCGAAAACAATAACCCCTATGCCTATCAAGACAGCCATTTGGATGTTTTTCGCTTTAAAGTACGCCGCGTCCGCATCGGCAAATTCTTTACTGCGGTCATATTGTATGCTCTGAACGACTACCGAATCGCCCCGGGCGGCGTTATAGCCGATTGCCCCTTGAATAAGCGCCTGAACTCCCCTCAACTGCTCCGTAGTCAGTTCGATATATTCCCGTTCAATAGAACCGTTGGGAAGAACCGCCGGTTTTCCTTTATCGTCATATTTTATTTTCCATGCGCCGTCGATATTTACGGCTACCGCTACCCGGTCTATGCTGGGGACTCGCTCTTCCTGAGAGATTTTTTCATTGACCAACTGATTGGTAGTCTTTGTTTCCTGCGTAACCTCGCCGAATCCGCTGGTCATATCTCTAAATTGAGGGGCAGTCTGTCCTTCCGCGCCGGGAGGTCCTTCGGGAACGACGTTAGTTCCCTTGTAAGTTGTGCTGGAAGTGCTTTCAGACAACGTAACTGACGGGACTATCTCTGAATCGTCATAGGTTCCGCCCGGAGTCCGAGGTCTGAGGGTAAAGGGCAAATACTCTTTCACGTTGACCGCTTTTTTGGAAAGGTCCATATCGATCTTAACGTTAAGGTCCCGAACCCGATCCGCGGTATAGGTCTGCTGTAAGGCTCTGAGAATAGCCGCCCGATACTGTCCTTCCAGTGAACGGATCAGCGCGGCTCCTTTCTTGATATTGTCAAGCCGCTCGAACTCGCCCATTCCTTCAAAGTCGTTCAGCACATTTCCATAGTTATCGGTGATTACGATGTTTTCGTCGAGGAGACCTGCTACCGCAAATTTGAGGAGTTTCTGAATACCCTCAACTTTCCTGCGGTTTACGGCGATATCGCTTCCGATTTTAGGGGTAATAATGACGCTGGCCGTCACCGGGTCCCGATCCGCCACAAACAACGTATCTTTAGGAAACACTAACGTAACATGAGCGGTATCTATATCCGCTATGGACTTAATGTGATCCGATACCATCTGAGTAATCGCCCGCTGGAACTGCACATTTTTGGTCTGCGTGTCGATAGTCCAGCTTTCCCTATCGAATAGTTCCCATGGACTTATTCCGGCTGGAATCAAATCTTCCCGAACCAGAATGGTCCGCATCCGCCGGGCGGTTTCTTCGTCGTGAACCATGACGACGCCTGTAGAAGAAACAACGGTTTTTACGTCTTCTTCATTAATCCGGGTTACAATCCGGTTGCGAAGCTCCTCATTCTTGATGGGGGCGTCGATAACCGGCATCAGCGTAGGCGCGGCGGATACCGAAAACAGCGCGATAATGCCTATAATAGCGGCTAAACAGATTCCTCCCAGAATTAACTTCTGTACGAGCGACCACTTAGCCCATAATTTTTTTACTTGATCTACAGCTTTTTTAAACCACTCTCCCATATCCCCTCCGCTTAGGCAACTCCTTCTTTACTTTGCATACTATGACACGCTTATCGGAGATTGACAAGGTCTCTCCAACCTTGAACCAAGCGGCTTAGAACGGTTCTGGTAATATTCAGAGACATAGTCGCCTTTGCTTGTGCAATGGTGACGTCATGGATATCCACCGAATCGGGGTCGGTAATGGCGGATTCTATCATGGCGCTTGCCTTGTTCTGGTCCGAGGAGACCGTATCCAATGCCCGGAGCATAGCGTCTTGGAACGAATCCCGGGACGCTATCGCATCAGGTCCGATCTTGTGTTTCAGATCGGCGATCTGTTGCCCCACGGGAGTTACGGACTCCCGGGAGGCGAAGTGTCTGGGGTCCCGTACTTGCATAGGGAGCGTTTCCGCCGGCATCAAACGAGCGTTGTTTAATATCATACCTTACCTACCTATCTCCAAAGCCTTCTGAAACATAACTTTAGAGCCGTCAATAATAGAAGCGTTAGCCTCATACGCTCGGGATGCGGCAATCATATCCACCATTTCAGTAACAATATCCACATTGGGCATTTCCACATATCCTGCCCGCGGACCGGATTGAATCGCGTCAGGATGAGTCGGGTCATAGACCAGCCGGTTTTCTTTGGTCATATCCTTCTGGATTTCCATTACCCGCACGCCTTTGCCCGGACCGTTATCCAGCACGTCCGGCAGGAACGGCGAATGCCATACCGGACCCTGATCTTTGGGGCGCATAATGAGTCTACTCCGCCGGAAGGGTCCGCCTTCTTCGGTGCGGGTAGTTGACGCGTTGGCTATATTGTTTGCGATCACGTCAGACCTGAGTCTTTGCGCGCTCATGCCGGTGGACGCTATATTTATCGAACTGAAAATTCCCATATATAAAACCTACCTATCGTAATACCAGATTGACTTGGTTGAACTCAAATGCCGCGGCTTGAGCTAAGAGCGTATACAGCATCTGGTTTTCCAATCCTGCCATAAGCTCATGATCAACGTCTACGTTGTTTCCATTATTGTTGGACGCCGTATTAAAATCCACAACCCGCCGAGGCTGAACATCCCGATAATCCCGAGCCTGCCAATTAGCGATATGTCGCGGATCCGTCCGAGCCATTTCAATCGGGGGGCGCGTCTTTTCCGATTCCAAAGCCCGTTTCAGTTCGCTTTCAAAGTTTACCTCAGAACGCTTAAAGTTAGGAACCTCCGAATTGGACAGATTATTAGCAATCACCGAACGCCGGAGGAGACTTACATCCATAGCCCGATGTACGAGGTCAACGGTTTTAGAAAAACTATTATCGATATTCAAACCTTTTCTCCCGATATACTTATCGGCATTTTGTAAGCCGGTATTTACTACAATTTTTTATCTATGAAACGGGAGACGAGCTGACCCGGCTCCCCGTACATATCCGCCTCGCCGGAGCTACAGAATATACCGTCCTAAATCGTTATCCATGACCAAATCAGTAAGTTTTTCGTTTACATACGACTCGGTTATGGCTATCTTCGCAGGAGCAATATCCGGCGCGTCGAAGGACAGTTCTTCCAGCAGAGCTTCCATGATGGTATGGAGCCGCCGCGCGCCGATGTTCTCAAGCCGGGCGTTCACGTCCGCGGCAAGCGCCGCAAGGCGTTCTATCGCTTCCGGGGTAAAGGTAATCTCCACGATTTCGGTCCCCAATAGTTCGATATACTGTTTGGTGAGAGCGTTCTTGGGTTCCGTCAAAATCCGCAGGAAGTCTTCTTTGCCCAAAGAATCCAGCTCCACTCTAAGGGGAAAGCGTCCTTGCAGTTCAGGGATAAGATCGGAAGGCTTGCTCACATTGAAGGCTCCCGCGGCTATAAAAAGAATGTGATCCGTATTCACCTGTCCCCATTTGGTATTTACCGTAGCGCCTTCCACAATCGGCAGAATGTCCCGCTGAACCCCTTCCCGGGACACGTCAGGTCCGCCGCCGTGTTCGCCTTTGACCGCAATTTTATCGATTTCATCGATAAAGACGATGCCGGTTTCCTCCACCCTCTGCCGGGCTTCATCGCTTACTCGGTCCCGGTCAACGAGTTTTTCCAGTTCTTCAGCTATGAGTATTTCCCGGGCTCGGCTTACGGTAACGAGTTTTTTCTTCTTCGCTCCGCCAAACAAGTCGGCGATCCCGGAAAGACTGGACCCCAGTTCCTCAAAACTGCCGCCCATCATTTCGATAGCCGGAAACTGAGGGCTTTGATTCACGGTAATTTCAACCATCTTATCTTCGAGCTTGCCGTCTCGAAGCATAGCTCTGAACTTTTCTCTGGTTGAATCCTTAACCGCGGTCTCTCCGGTTTCTTTTTCTCTAGCTTCAGAGGTTTCCGGTTCTTCCTCCTGATCCAGAGAATCTTGAGAACGGTTTAAGAGATGCGTAGGAATACCGACCTGAATTGCCGTACCCATAAGCGCAGGTCCGGGACCGCCGTTACTGTCAGGATTAATGGCGAAGGTTCCCATCGGTCTAATCACCGGTCCTGAAGACGAAGGCTTCGGGTCTTTGCGCTTCTTATTGGTTCCCGGCAATAGAAGGTCCAGCAGTGAATCTTCAGCCCGTTTCTCCGCTTCCGCGGTAACCGACTCTTGCATCTCCTGTTTCACCATCTGAATCCCTGCGGCCATAAGGTCCCGGATCATGGATTCCACATCCCGTCCTACATAACCTACTTCGGTATACTTGGTGGCTTCAACCTTGATAAAGGGCGACCCCGCCAGTTTAGCAAGCCGCCGGGCTATCTCGGTTTTTCCTACTCCGGTAGGTCCAATCATGAGGATGTTTTTGGGAGCAATATCCTCGCGCATATCGCTTTCCAACTTGAGCCGCCGGATTCGGTTCCGCAACGCGACGGCTACCGCGCGCTTCGCCTTTTTCTGTCCCACGATATACTTGTCCAATTCGGCAACGATCTCCCTCGGAGTAAGCCGATCCAAATTTTTCTCTCCTGATTTCTTTTTATCTTTTTTTTCCTGTGTATCGCCCATTAATTTAGCTCCTCCAAGACGATTTGTCCATTAGTATAAATACAGATAGTTCCCGCGATTTTAAGACTTTTCTCCGCGATTTCCGCGGCGGAAAAAGGGCTTCCTTCAAGATATGCCAGAGCCGCGGCGTAGGCGTAGTTGCCTCCGGAGCCGATGGCAAGCGCGTTTTCCGCCGGCTCTATGACATCTCCCGTACCGGAGATGAGCAGAGTTTTGTGAATATCCGCCACTAAGAGCATAGCTTCAAGCCGCCTAAGCGTCCGGTCGGTCCGCCAGTCTTTCGCCAATTCCACCGCCGCCCGCGCGAGGTCCCCGGAATATTCCTTGAGTTTCCCCTCGAAACGGTCGAAAAGCGTAAAGGCATCCGCGGTAGCTCCGGCAAAACCGCATAATACCTTCCCGTCCATGAGACGGCGTACTTTGCGGGCGTTGTGTTTCATTACGGTCTCGCCTACCGTTACCTGTCCGTCTCCGGCCATGGCGACTTTTCCATCTCGGCGTACCGCTAACACGGTGGTACTCCGTATCCGAGGTAGCGCGCTGTTTTTTTTCATCATTGTTGTCCTCATATTTTTCTCTTTTCGTTCTCATTGTTTTTCCATGCTTTGGCATAGACCTGTTTCAGCCTTTCCATATCGACATGAGTATACCGCTGAGTTGTTGTGATACTGGCATGACCAAGCAGTTCCTGTACCACCCGGATGTCGCAACCGGCGTTCATCAAATGAGTGGCGAAACTATGCCGTAATGCGTGAGGATGAATACGCTTATCCGGTCCTGATACTTCGGCATACTGCCGGATGATCCACCCTACCCCGGATAGAGAAAGTTTTTTCCCATGCCGGCTGATAAACAGAGGCTCCCCCGGTTCCGCGGACTTCAGCGTTTTACGCCTTTCTGGAAGATACGCGGATAAAGCCTCCTGAGCCTCTCCGGTAAAGAACACATATCGTTCTTTGTTTCCTTTCCCGATGATTTTGGCTCCTCCAAGATCGGCTTCCATATTTTTGAGGGAAAGAGAAACGGCTTCCGAAATTCGCAGTCCTCCTGAATACATA
The DNA here is from genome assembly GCA_031257135.1 of Spirochaetaceae bacterium. GTDB lineage: Bacteria > Spirochaetota > Spirochaetia > Treponematales > Breznakiellaceae > JAITHW01. The sequence continues at coordinate 21,666 of JAIRPH010000017.1, read as the reverse complement.
GTCAGTATCAAAGCCCGATCCCGCGCCGTCCAAAGCCGTCCGGTCTGAGCTGGAAGTTCCGCGAAAGCCGCCATTTCCCGTTCCCAGAGAAAACTCGGCAGAACGCTGGAAACCCCGATGTTCCGTAGAGCCGCCGAAGGATCATCTTCCCGATAGCGGAAACGCTGTAGCCACCGATAAAACCCTCGAACCGACGAAAATATCCGGTTAAGGCTCGCGGACGCAAGAGCTTCGAGTCCCGGGTCGCCGGCAAAATCCCGGACGTCCTGAAGAACCGCCGTCTCAGGAGCGGTTCCTCGGCTTTCACAATAGGCGGCGAACCGGTTCAAATCGCCGGTATAAGCCGCAACCGTCCGCTGGGACACTCCCCGTACCGCCGAAAGGTAGGCAAGATATTTCTGAATCATCCTATGGGGGCTTTGGTTATTCATCATCCTGTGGTCCGCCGCTTTCCTCGTCATCGAAACTGTGCAGATAATCACATTCCGGGTTGATGCAGGATTTGTATGAGCCGTTTTTCTTATCGTATTTCTCAACCATAAACTGTCCGCACTTGGGGCAGTTCTGATTGATAGGCTTAAAATGAGTGATAAAATCACATTCAGGATAATTAGCGCATCCGTAAAATTCCTTGCCTCTGCCTTTGGTCTTCCGGGCGATAATGTCCCCGCCGCACCGGGGACAGACGCCTAACGGAATAGACTTGGTACTCCGGCACTCTGGAAACCCGGAACAGGCAAGAAAAAAGCCGAACTTTCCCAGCTTTTTAACCAGAGGCTTTCCGCATTTTTCACAGCTCAGATCGGTTATTTCATCAAGAGACCGCTTGAAAGATTCCAGCGTCTTCCCCACCTCGTCAACCCGATCCTTGAAAGGCGCGTAAAATTCCCGAATCATATCAGCCCATAGGACCTGACTTTCTTCAACCGCATCCAGCTTGCTTTCCATAAGCGCGGTAAAGTCGGAATTCACCACTAACGGAAAATATTCTACCAGTATATCGCAAATTAACCTGCCCAATACCGTAGGAACAAGCTGTTTATTGGACCGCGTCACATAATACCGATCCAGCAGTACCGAGATAATCGGCGCATACGTCGAAGGACGCCCGATGCCCCGCTCCTCTAGGGTCTTCACAATAGAGGCGTCAGTATAACGGGGAGGTCCCTGAGTAAAATGCTGTTCCGGGAAAAAATTGACCGGCTCTACCATATCGCCAATCTTGAGAAGCGGATAAGTTCCCCCGCCTTTTTCGTCTTTGCCGGCAAGGACTTTCATTACTTTATAAAACCCTTTCTCAATGAATTTGGTCCAGGACACTCTGAATAGCCCTTTTCCAGCTTGAATATCAATGCTTATGGTTTTGGTCTTTGCGGGATTCATCTGGCTTGCGGTAAACCGTTCCCAGATAATCGTATACAGCCGCAACTGATCCCGGGTAAGATAGGCGCGTACCGCATCCGGGGTATAGGTAATGTAGGTCGGACGAATGGCTTCATGCGCGTCCTGAGCTTTTTTGCCCACAGCGTATATCGCAGGCTTTTCCGGCAGGTCTTCAGGATAATTCGCGCCTATCCATGCCCGTACTTCGTCTAACGCGACCTGCGAAATCCGCACCGAATCGGTACGCATATAAGTGATAAGCCCGATCCGGGAATTGTCCATAGCGATCCCTTCGTAGAGCATCTGGGCAATCTGCATGGTTTTCTTACTGGTGAAGCCGAGGCGGTTCGCCGCCGCCTGCTGAAGCTGAGAGGTGGTAAACGGCGGCTTAGGCTTTATCGTTTTATCGGTTTCCCGGATGTCCGCAACCCGACATGCTATACCGGCAAGCTGATCGATAATGGCTTTGACGTCTTTTTCGGTTTTGAGGTCAGGCTTCTCTCCGTTCCACGTTGCAAGCTGGGCGGTAAAGAAGGTTTTCCCGGACTTAAAATCCGCATCCAAGGTCCAGTATTCTTCGGGGATAAAAGACTCGACCTCTTTTTCCCGCTCGCAGATGAGCCGCAACGCCACAGACTGAACCCGTCCTGCGGAAAGGCCGTTTTTCACTTTTTTCCAGAGCAGAGGGGACAGGTTATAGCCAACCAGCCGGTCCAGGACTCGCCGGGCTTTTTGGGCGTTTACTTTCGCCTCGTCAATTTCGCCGGGGTGAGCTACCGCGTCCTGAATCGCCGCCGGGGTAATCTCGTTGAAGCTGATTCGCTGAACCGGCACGTTATTGACTTTTGCGGCGATGGCGTTCTGCAAATGCCATGCTATCGCTTCGCCTTCCCGGTCGTTATCGCTGGCAAGGAGAACAAGGTCCGACTTTTTGGCGTCGCCTTGCAGTTCTTTTAAAAGACCCGCCCGTCCTCGAACCGTAATGTATTCCGGCTCGAAATCGCGATCCACGTCGATTGCCATACGGGACTTTGGAAGATCGATAAGATGTCCCATAGAGGCTTTTACCGTATAGGAGGAACCCAAATACTTTTCGATAGTCTTCGCCTTTGCCGGAGATTCTACGATGACCAAGACTTTTGTATTCTTGGGAATACTTTTCGCTTTTTTCGGAGTCTTTTTTTTCTGTTTCGCCGGTGTTTCTCGTGCCATGCCGTATTATTCCTCATACACAATATTCAGAGATTGAGCAAGAGACGCCGCTAAAGCGGAACCGCTGAATTCGCCGGTTTCCGGTTTCGTATCTTCGGCGTCCGATTCTTTTGAGCGCATACCCCATTCAGTAAGAATATCATCGGCGGAAGCGATCACCGGCGCGCCTTGTTCCGCGAGTTTTTTTGTGCCTCCCCGCAGGCGGTCATAGGGTCCCTCGGTAACGCCCGCGGAAGCGACCCAGAGGTCTCGTCCATGCTCCAGCGCGAATCCGGCGGTAATGAGCGCGCCTGACGCGGACGGAGCCTCCACAATCACGGTCCCCCGCGCAAGCGCGGAGATAATCCGGTTCCGCGCGGGGAAGTGCCATTTCCGGGGTTTTGTTCCCGGAGGATACTCGCTCAAAAGCGCGCCGCCTTGCTCTATGATGCGCCGGGCTAATGCCCGGTTAATGGCTGGGTATATCTCGTCCAGCCCTGATCCGAGGACTGCCATTGTCTGACCCCCTCCGTCGGCGTTTCCCCGATGAGCCATTGAATCGATTCCTTTGGCGAGACCGGAAATCACCGGAATTCCCCGGCGTCCTAAGGCTTTGGCGATATCGTAGGCTTGAAGCAAAGCCGGCGGCGAAGGTTCTCGCGTTCCCACCATGGCAAGGACCGACCGCTCCGGGTCTGGAAGCCTTCCCCGGTAAAAGATGACCGCCGGCGGATCCCAAATTTCTCTCAGCAAAGGCGGGTATAAGGGACTCATATAAGAAACATACCCGATACCGCGCATTCGGGCAATACCTGCATCCTGCTCCGCCTGAGCCTGAAGATCACTCATGTTCCACGGCTTACCGCCTAACCGCCGTCCTATCAGGGCTTCAAGGTCTTTTTGGGTCATGGCGGTTACGTCTTTTTCGCAAGTACAGTGTTTGCACACCAGAACCTTTTCCGCCGGAGTCAATTGGGGAATACGGGCTATGATTACATCAGCCAAACCTCGATCTGTCATTGAATAACCCTATTGTTTAGTATGGTCCGTTTATTATTTTCCGCATCGGTCTGTTTTTTCGGGTCTTTGGTAAGACTTGGAATCCGCTCGTATAGCTCCAATGCCTGCTGATTCTGTCCGTTCACATAATAGGCCCGAGCCAGTACGAACATGGCGTCTACGTTGTTTTTTGAGATTTCCAGATACCGTTCCAAATGAGGTATGGCTTCAGCAGGGCGGTCCAGCTCAAAGACGTATAAAATTCCCAGTCCGTACCGAGGTCTGCCGTAACCGGCATCAAGCTCGATTGCCCGGAGATAGGCTTGTTCCGCCAGCGAAAAGTAATAATTCCGCTGAGGCGTTTCCGTCCGGGCTACGCCGGTATCATAAGAATTTTTTGCGATAATCGCCGCATACATCCCCCGCATATAATGAAGCACAGGCTCTTGGGGGGTGTATTCGATGGCTCTGGTAATCGCATTAAGGGCGTCTGTATATAAGCCCCGATCCTGAAGCCGAGTAGCCAAAATTTTCCAATATACTCCGGTCTGGACCGCGTCTCTCACGTGCTGTTCGATTTTCGCTTCATAGAGCGTTATAGCTTCCTGCAACTCCTCGATTTTTTTCGGCGGTCCTCCTTGCGGACTGAGTTCGGCAATCCGGGCGGCAAGATCATGCCGGGCTTTATACTTCCGGTATAGCGTGAATCCCGTTACAAGCCCTGCTATCGCGATAAGCACCAGTAATCCGATAACCGTATCTTTTTTCATTATGTATATTCCCGCAGGGTAGGCATATACCGGCGATGACTTTCTCTCAGCATGGAAACGTCTACATGAGTGTACACTTGAGTAGACTTGAGGTCTGAATGTCCCAGAAGTTCCTGAACCGACCTGAGATCCGCGCCGCCCCTCAAGAGTTCAGTGGCAAAGGTATGCCGTAGAGTATGGAGCTTAGAACTGACTCCTGCGGCTCCTGCGGCTTCGGCGTAGTTTTTCCAGATTCCCTTTCGGGAAAGCCGTTTTCCGGTTCTGCCGATGAACAATGCCGATCCTAACCCGCCGATCCCCCCAAGGAGCGGACGGACTTCGGTAAGGTAGCGTTTAAGCCAAGATGCGGCTTGCTCTCCGAAAATTACCAGCCGTTCTTTGTTCCGCTTGCCTTTAACCCGGATAAGCTGTTTAGAAAGCATGAGGTCCTTCAAATCCAGAGCCGCCGCCTCTGACACCCGCAGTCCCGTAGCATAGAGCAGTTCGTATAAAGCCCGGTCCCGTATTCCCAGAGGAGTATCCGTATCGAGGGTATCGAAAAGCAGAGCCGCCGCCGCCCGGTCAATGACCGCCGGCAAACTGATCGGCTTCCGGGGAGTCTCCAGCAGGTCAGCAGGATTATCAGTCCTGAGCTGTTCCTCCATAGCAAACCGAAAGAAAGAACGGAGCGCCATTACCGCTTTCGATACCGACCGGGAGCCGATGCCGTCTCTGGTACGGCGTTGTTCCAAGTACCGAAAAAGGTCATCGGCATCCGCGGTTTCAAAGGAACGGGATTCTTCTCCAAGCCAGATCAGGAAACGGCGAATCTCAAACCGATAGGTTTCCGCAGTGAGAAAAGCCCGGCGTTCCTGCCTGATAAGCCGGGAATAGTACTGTTCTAAGAATACCTGCGGGTCTGCCACACATCCTCCGGCTTAGGCTTCCTTTCCCTGCAAGGGAATATCCCGGTTGAGGTTATACTTCCGATCCTTCCGAATGACCGCCGGGATTTCGAGGTCTTCCTCTTGGTAATTATTCCGGGAGGCTGAGAATCCGGTCTGTTTTGTTTGTCCCCGCATTTCGTCCCATTCTTTGAAGTTGATGAAATTGCTTTCGGCATTTTTGACCGTTTCTTGAGGAGATTCTTTTTTCGCCGCGGTTTTGACCGTCCCGGACTGAAACCCTGTGGCGATGACCGTTACCCGCAATTTATCTCCCAAACTTGCGTCAAGGCTGGTACCGGAAATAATTTCCGCATCGGGGTCCGCTTTTGCGGTGATGATGTTTACCACATCCTGAAATTCCACCAGCGAGAGGTCTTCGGAACCGCTTACGTTCACCAAAAACCGGGTAGCCCCTTCGATGGCGGTGCCTTCAAGGAGGGGGTTGTCGATTGCGGCGTTTGCCGCCTCATTCGCCCGGTTTTCGCCGGCTCCGAGTCCGATGCCCATGAGCGCGTCTCCCTGACCCTTGATGATGGTTTCAACATCGGCAAAGTCGATATTGATAAGCCCCGTTTCGGTAACCAAGTCTGAAATCCCCTGCACGCCTTGGCGGAGTATGTCGTCGGCTTTGAGAAACGCTTCGGTCATAGGGGTCCGGCGTTCTACGATGCTGAACAGGTGCTGGTTCGGGATGATGATCAAACTGTCCACCACGTCCCGGAGCCGGTCGATTCCGGTTTCAGCCTGCCGCATCCGGGAACGTCCCTCAAATTCAAAGGGCTTGGTAACTACTCCTACGGTCAGTGCGCCGCACTCTTTCGCGGCCTGAGCGATAACCGGCGCGGAACCGGTGCCTGTGCCGCCTCCCATGCCGGCGGTAACAAAGACCATGTTGGATCCTTTGAGGGCTTCCATAATCATATCAAGGTCCTCCTGAGCGGCTTTTTCGCCGATGTCAGGTTTTCCTCCGGCTCCTCGTCCTCCGGTAATCTTCGCGCCGATCTGCAACTTTTTATTGGCTTTGCATTTATTGAGGTCCTGTACATCGGTATTGACCACGATAAACTCCACGCCCTGCAAGCCGCACGCGATCATGCGGTTTACCGCATTGCAACCGCCGCCGCCGGTACCGATAACTTTGATAACCGCCGGAGTGGGTCCCATAAGCCGGTCATCATGGACTTCTACATTCATCAACGTCATATTCCCTCCCAAATCAGTATGGTATATAATATCTACTTATATATCTATCAAAATAGTATATCTAAGACATTATCTCTATTTTAGACCTTCTTGATAAAAAGTCTATAGAAAAAGCTAAAAAAACTCAGTTTTAATCCAGTTTACGAATTTACCGATAATAGACGGCTCTCCTTTTTCCCGGATATGAACTTCTGGTCCCCGGTCAGGGATGGTTTTCTGTTCCCGGTCGTTCCCCTCCAGCACGAGACCTACTGCCGTAGCATACATAGGATTTCGATATTCTTCAACTAGTCCGCCTACGGAAATGGGAATTCCAATCCGCACCGGCAAACCGAAAATGTAATGAGCCAGCTCGGCTACGCCTAAAAGCTGGGCGCCTCCGCCGGTCAGCACAATACCGCCTCCCAAAGGTCTGGAAAGGGAAAGTTTGTCCATTCGATCCTTTACCATTTTAAAAATCTCTTCCATTCTGGGACGGATAATAGCCATCAGTTGAGATCGGGGAATCTGCATAGGCGGTCTTCCGCCGACTCCGGGAACGTCGATATAATCGTCCTCCCGAAAAAGAGCCTCCCAGCAACAGCCGGTATCAAGTTTGATCCGTTCCGCGGTCTCAAAAGAAATATTCTTGACTTTTGAGATGTCGCTGGTAATCATGCTTCCCCCCGCGGGGACGGTGATATTGGAATAGGGCGCGCCGTCGGCGTAAACCAGTACGTCGGTAGTGCCGCCGCCGAGATCGATCAAAGCCACTCCTATTTCCTTCTCTTCCGGGGTTAAGACGGACCGGCTTGCGGCAAGGGACTGAAGGATCAGGTCGTTCACGATGAATCCCGCCCGGTTTACGCACTTTATCAGGTTCTGCGCGCTGGTCACCGAGCAGGTAATGATGTGAACTTCCGCTTCAAGGCGTACTCCGATCATATTCAGAGGGTCTTGGATATTTCTTTGATCGTCAACGATATAGCTTTGCGGAATGACTTCCAGAACCTGCCGGTCCATAGGAATCACCACGGCCCGGGCGGCTTCAAGTACGCGGGTTATATCGTCGGGACCGATTTCCCGGATGTCTTCCCGGTTTTTTCCAGTTACCGCCACGACTCCGCGGGAATTGATCCCGTCGATGTGGTTTCCGCCGATGCCGGTCCAGCAGGATCGGACTTCCTGACCGCTCATTCGTTCCGCGGCTTCAATGGACGCGGCTATTGACTGGAGGGTCGCTTCTATATTGACTACTACTCCTTTCCGTAATCCGGTAGAAGGACAGACGCCGACGCCGGTAATCTCCAGAAACCCGCTTTCATTACGCTCGCCGATTACGGCGCAGACTTTGGTCGTGCCTATATCGAGGCCGACAACTAATCCTTCGTTAGCCAGAGGACGCCTCCTTTATAGTATATGACGCGGTACCGGTTCTGAAATCAATTTCTTCAATTTTTGTGCCTCTTGATATACACACATCCACCACCAACATAACATATCGAAGCATATCTTCATTTAATTCCGTTCCAAGACGAATCCTCACCCGGCTATGTACCGGATAGATGGTCAAATCATATCCGTCGAAGATATTCCGGTTGACCTGAACCTCCGAAATAGCCGCCAGCAATTCCGGCGAAGACTGCCGGAGGGTTTCCAGATTAGCCAAGAGTCCTCCGAATACCCCGGGAAGCCGCATCCCTAGAAACGGTTCTTCCCCTAAAACGCCGGATATAATGGGTATGGAAAAAGGGGGCGTCCCTTTCCGATCCTCGCCGCCGATCATAAATACCAGTCCCTGTTTATCGAAAAAAAACGGATATACTTTGCCGTCAATCATACCGAAAGACATGGCTATCGCCTTCCGAGGTTCAAGGGTTATCCGTACCGAATCGGGAAACTGTTTTACAACCTTTGCGGATTCTACTTCCAAAAGTTTTTTCAGTTTCCTTTCCGCCTTTTGAGAATTCACCGTTATATATGAAGATTTATCGGTAATCCCCGCGGTTTCAAGAATCATCTTTTTATCCAAACCGGGTATTCCCAGCACATCAACTTTCGAGAGGGGCAAACAGGGATTGACCAGCAGAATCATCACCAGCTCTCCGCCAAGAATAATTACCGCTATAAGAATAACCAGTTTAAGGGCTTTTTCTATGTTCGACGGTTTTATGGATTCCCGGGAAGGCATCTCTTGCTCGTTCAAGGTACATTTAAAGGCATTGTCAGGCATATCAGACCTCGGCATCGGCAGAATACCACGGATCCGAGCGGTGAGGGAATTTCATGTCCCCCGGTCCGAATACCGCCGGCTCCCCGCGGGACCGGGAAACATTGACGATAACTCCTACCGCAATAAGCGTCGTAAGAAGCGACGATCCTCCGGCAGAGAAAAAAGGCAGAGGAATCCCAGTTGCCGGAACAGAGCCGGAAACTACCGCTATATTGATGAGCGTTTGGGACAGAATTTCCGTAACCAGCCCGAAAGCCAAAAGCCTGCGGTAGGTATCTTCCGCCCGGAAAGCCGCCCGATAGCCGCGGCTCACAAAAACGGCGAATAACGCAAAAAATAGGATAATCCCGAGAAACCCCGCTTCTTCCGCAAAAGCGGAAAAAATGAAGTCCGATTGGATTTCCGGTACGCTGGAAACCTTGCGGATGCCGTGTCCGACTCCTTTGCCCCAAAATCCGCCGGAGGCGATGGTCATAATCGACGCCCGAACCTGATAGCCCGCGCCGTGAGGATCCCAGTTGGGGTTAAGAAAGCTGATAAGCCGTCTGAACCGATGTTCTCTGGTCAAAACCAAGAGCGCCGCAAAAGGCAGAAAAATAAACAATCCGCTAAGAAAATACCGCCGTTTCACGCCGGCAAGATAAAAAATGAAAATAGCGTTCATGGCGATAAAAGCGGCGGTGGAAAAATTGTTCTGCAACGAGATCAATACGATGAATATACCGGTAACGAACGCGGGAGGCAGGATGCCTTTAGTCAAAGAGTTAATGTGATCGTGCTTTTTATCGAAAATATGGGCTAAATACAAGGGCAACACGAGCTTAACCAATTCAGAAGGCTGAAACGTCTCAGACCCAATGCGGAACCATCGGGACGCGCCGTTTTTCGTCACTCCCACCACCGGCAGTAGCGGCAGGACGCAGAGCAAAGCGGTCCCTAGAATAAAAAGTCCGGGCAGAGACCATCGGCGGGCTACATCGAGATTAATCCGGGAAATAATAAAAAACAGCGTTAAACCTACCCCTAAAAAAACCGTTTGCCGAGATATTAAATACAATCCGTCATTAAAGAACCGTTCAGCGTACACATAGGAGGAAGAGTAAAGCGTCACAACGCCTAATCCGATGAGAAAAAAAATACTCGCCACGAGAATATGATCAACGTGGAGTCTATATCCTGCTTTTTCAACATTGAAACGATACAATTTACTGCGCTCCCGTATACAAAGTATAGTATACTATTGAATCTTTAACGTGGAAAGAGCGATTATGGCGAATAAACCCCCTAAAATCCAGAAACGGATGACCACTTTGGTTTCCACCCAGCCGGATAACTCAAAATGATGGTGAAGAGGAGCCATCTTAAATACCCGTTTCTTGCGTAATTTATAGGAAGCGACCTGAATCATTACCGAGGCGATTTCCAATACAAAAACCCCGCCGATGATAAGCGTAAGAATCTCCTTTTTGATGATTAAAGAAATAACCGCGATGACTCCTCCCATGGGCAGGCTTCCGACGTCTCCCATAAACACCTCCGCGGGATGGGCGTTGAACCACAGAAAACCGATACAGGCGCCGACTACGGCGAGACAGAATACGGTTAATTCGCCGGAATCTATAATATACGGTATTTTCAAATACTCAGAGTAATCCGCTCTGCCGGTAAGATAGGTGAGAATCGCCAACGCGATAAATACCAGCAACAACAGTCCGCCGGCAAGTCCGTCCAGTCCGTCGGAAAAATTTACCGCATTGGATTCCCCCACAATAAGCAGTACCCCAAAAGGAATCCACAAAACCCCCAAATCGACCGCCGGATTTTTAAAAAACGGAACATACAGAACCGTAGTTCCCTCGCCGCCTGTAAAATAGAGAAAAAGCATAACTCCAATAGCTACGGCAAACTGTCCCGCCAGCTTCGCCCAAGCCGACAGTCCGTCAGCGTTATGACGGGTCACCTTGAGGTAATCGTCGATAAAGCCGATTATCCCCAGCGCAATAAACGCTTCCAACGTAAGCCATACCTTCTGATTGCCTAAATCCTGCCACAAGAGCATCGAAAGCACCACCGAAAAGATAATCAGTACGCCCCCCATAGTCGGGGTGCCGCCTTTTTTCAGGTGAGTTTCAGGTCCCTCTTCCCGGATTGACTGACCTACCTTGAGTTTCCGAAGAGCTTCGATGATCAAAGGTCCCAAAATATAGCAGATCAGCAAGGTGGTCAATGCCGCATAAGCCCCTCGAAACGAAAGATATTGGAATACGTTGAACGGAGGAAAATATTTGGTTAAGGGATAGAGAAATTCGAGAAACACCTAACGCCCTCCCGGTAGCAGGACGCCGGTCAGCCGCTCCAAAGCGCACCCCCGAGATCCTTTTAAGAGTACCGTATCTCCAGTTTGCAGGTAATCAGAAAGATAAGAGGCTAACGCTTCTATATTATTGGTATGAAAGCACGAAATCCGCCCTTCCGCGCGTAGGATTTTTTCGGCAGGCAAAGTTTCGTCGCCGTACAGACAGATCAGGTCCGCTTTGGAAGCGGTCAGCCTGCGTCCTAGGGTCTCGTGAGCGTTCCGGGATTCAGCCCCCAGTTCCAGCATAGCGCCGATAACATATATCCGTCTGCCCGCGTTTTCAAGCGCGTCGCATAGCTCGATTGCCGCCTGCATCGATTCGGGATTGGCGTTATAGCAATCCCGAATCACCGTTACGGGTCCCTGCAACACTTCGCTTCTGCCGAACAAAGCCGACGCCGATTCCAGCCCTTCCCGAATCGACTGCGGACGTACCGGCACCGCGGCGGCGATAGCCGCGGCGGCGAACGCGTTGTGAAGGTTGTGCTTGCCCGGCAGTTTGAAACGAGCGGGAAGTCCATCCCAAACTATTTCAAAGCCTTCGATCCCTCGATCCTGAACCTCCGCCTGAGAATCATAGAACACGGTTCGTCCTCTAATTCCGCGGGCAAGAATATCTCGGTAAGGATCATCCCCCGGGATAAGCGCGAGTTCAGTTCCGGTAAACTGAGAAAAGATCGCCTTTTTTTCCTCAGCAATAGCATAGTTACTGCCGAAAAAACCAATATGGGCGGATCCAATGTTCGTAATAAGCGCGATATGAGGTTTCAGCACCTTCGTAATCTCCTCTATTTCACCGTGCCGGTTCATCCCCAGTTCAAAAATTCCCACTTCATGGAAGGGGCGCGCCGTAAAAACCGACAAGGGAAGTCCTGTTTCGGAATTCAGGTTGCCCGGATTCATTACCACCGCTTTTTCCCGGCTTATCATTGCCCCGGCAATTTCCTTGACGGTTGTTTTCCCGGAGGAGCCGGTAATACCAATCTTGAGAAGCCGAGGAAACCTTTCAAGGTAATATGCCGCGGCATCCTGTAGACCTTTCAGGGTATTTTCAACCGCCAGAAGGATGCCCGAACGCTTCTGAGCGGCTTCCTCAAGGTTCAAATCAGTATCTTCCAAACGAGAACGGGCGATCAAAGCGGCAACGGCTCCCTTTTCAAAAGCGGCTTTCACATACTGATGTCCGTCCTGAGCGGCTCCTATCAACGCTACGAACAAGGCTCCCGGGGTTACGGTTCTTGAATCGATACTCACTGAGGAAAAACCTGCCGGACCTTGCCGAAAAGAGATAAGTATCCCTCCCAGAGCCTTTGCGAGATCGGCGCATTCCATAATACTCATCTAGGGGCTTCTCCTTTCACGGTCAATCCGAATTTGCAATACATCTTCTGGACGAATTTTTGACAACCCTAATTCTTCTTTCGCTATTTTTTCAATCCGCTCCGGCGATGAAAGCACCGCAATTCCCGCAATAAGGCGTTTGTTGCTTTCTATCCACACTTCCTGCTCATCTTCCAGCCGCTTTACTTCCCGTTCCAGCGCCGCATATCGAGAGGACTGCCACGCGGTAACGCCTAACAAAAAGGGTATAGTCAGGGCAAAAAAATATAAAAGTATGAGCCGTTTTTTCATTGCCCTTCCTTAAACTCATGCACATATTTCTCCACAACCCGCAGTCTGGCGCTCCGAGAAGGCGGGTTGTTTCGGACCTCCTCTGTTCCCGGTACAACGCCTTTCCGGCTGAGAAGGCTGACTATCCCGCGCTTCTCCTTTTTATGTATCGGCGTATTCGGCGTATTTTTCCCCTTCTCTCGGAAAAAATTTTTAACAATTCTATCTTCTAAGGAGTGAAAGGCGATCACTCCCATACGTCCTCCCGGTTTAAGCGCATCAAGAGCCGCTTCCAAGAGGGGCGGCAGTCGCTCAAGCTCCCTGTTTACCGCGATACGCAGAGCGAGAAAGGTCTTAGTCGCCGGATGTACCGGGCTGTATCGGTATGCCGGCGGCACCGCTTGGGCTACAATCTCGGCGAGAACTTTGGAACTAGTTATCTTTCCTTGCGCTTTAATGCGCCGGGCAATGCGCCGGGAATACCGCTCTTCGCCATTGGCGTACAACAGGTCAGCCAGTTTTTGTTCGGAAAGATCGGCAATGAGGTCCGCCGCGGTGACTCCATCGGCAGTATCGATCCGCATATCTAAGGGTTCATCCTGTAGAAAACTGAACCCCCGCTCTGCTTTCCGGTAGTGATACAGACTGATCCCTAAATCTATAAGTATGGTATCAGGACGCCTGCTTTCCGGCTGAAGTGAAGAAAAAAAATCTTGAGACCAGCCGGTATACCATTCAATCCGATTCCCAAATTCTGCAAGCCTTTTTCGGGCTATGTTCTGTATATCTTTATCAGCGTCGATGCCGATAATCCGCAAGTCCGGAAATCGGGATAAAAAGGTATAACTATGTCCGCCCTCCCCCAAGGTTGCGTCAATCATAAGTTCCCCGCTCTGGCGAGGGGCGAGTAATTGAATCGTCTCTTCCAGCAACACTGGAGTATGAACAATATCCATTTTATCCTAATATAAAAAGGGAGAGGTTTTACCCTCTCCCTTATAGCTGTTCAAAGCCTGTGTTGAGTTTTACCGGAACTTAGACTTCTACCATGCATCGGCCATATCATCCGGGTCCCGATTATTCTCGGCGAACAGATCGGTAACCGCTCGCAGGTCGTCCAGATAGAGATAGTAGGTACCGGCGGTTTCCGCGGGATCGCAGTCAACCCTGAAGCCGACTACCTTGATGCCCAACTGATGAGAAGAGTTGGTGTAGTGATAATCCCGCTGAACGATTCCGGCTTTCCCGATAAGGGGCTGAGGAGGAATAGCGACGGTCAGCTTTTTCCAGCCCTGGAAATTCAATTTTCCCACCTCAAGCTCGAACTGGCGTCCGAAGAAATCCTGAATCAGGATTTTGAGCGTGTGGTTATAGTTTCTTCCCACTGTCCATACGGAGATCGTCTTGGTAATCCCTTCGATAGGGATGGGCCGTCTGGGGTAGAGGTAGAAACTGATGTTCCCCCGGTGGAGGAAATCGACTCGCACGCCTAGGACATGATCGTCTGGCCGGTTGAGTCCTTCTTCTTCAGGAATAGGCGCTTTCCCATTAGGATTGTCATCGGATTGGAGCGCCGGAGTGCCTTCGAAAAGCCGGGCGTTGATGAAGCCGTCGTCAGGGGAGATAACTCCGCGCCAATAGCTGTCATGCTCAAACTTGTCGATAGAGATCTCCTGTAAATTCTGCTGGGCAGTATCGATGCCGATTCGGTTTGGATCGGTAGACTGCTGGGCAAACGCCGCGCCCCCAGCTAAAAGACCTAGGGCAATAGCAATATAGCGCTTCATTTATTGGCCTCCTCCCCATATTTCCTGGACCTTTGCGGGGTCTTGCAAGTTATCCCCGTCGTAAGGCGTTTCAAACGCGTCTTTCAGAATGTTGAACCGGTCCAGATAGATGTAGAAATTATCTACCCTTTCGGTCGGTTCCGTCCAGATGCGGAATTTGACGAATTCCAGCGCCGCAAGTTTAGGGAGAACCGTTTTGGACTGGGGAATACCGGCAGGGACCGAAGCCCGTAGGTTTTTCCACCCAGTATGGTTGATGCTCCCCAGGTTAATCGCGTGCATTACGCCCTGATAATCCCGGAAGTATGCTTCGATGCTATACCGAAGATTGGACCCCCACACCCACAGATCGATGAACTGAATCCGTCCCGTCATAGGGATTGTGACGGATTTATGCTCGTCGTCTCCCGGTTCAAACGGGTACACGTCAATCCAGTTGTAACCCCGGCGGTCGAATTTACCCCAGATGCCCAGGCTTTTTACCGCAGGATCCGGGTTAGTGCCGTACATCACCGTAGGCCAGGCATCGATATACGAGACTTTGGGCCACGAATCTGTGACGTTTCCGTCGGCGTCTTTGGTCTTGGTGGCGAATTTGCTTGCCTCGTACCACCAGTCGTACTTGGATTCGTCATTTTGGTCAAAGGTCTCCACTACCTCGGTTGCAAGAACAACGGTACGTTCGTCACCAAAAGCTGATAATACTGCTATACATGCCATAAGAATTAGGCACATAGCCCTGAAACTACTTTGTTTCATCCCATACTCCTTTTCTAAACGTTGGGAACTAAGATCAATATCAGTATACTTATTTATTGAATCTTTGTCAAACCCCTTTTTAAAGTATAAAATACTTTTATTTCGGTTTGCAACGTTTTCTATATATTAGGTTGCTTACTATGTATTACATTTTTTAAATGCTGTAACAACCCCTTTTCTGTTATCCTCCTCCCTAGGACCACGACTTCCGAAGGAATCTGTTTCCCCGGCTCTTTCCCAGGTATCAACTGAACTACCCTTACTGCCAATGCCCAAGGGGAATCATCAAAAATCAGCTTCACCGATGTTGCGGTTAATTCCGGGTCAGCCCAGGAAAACAGAATAATCGGCGTCTCAAGATTCTGATCAAGAAACTGCGCCGCCTGACCGGTCATTACCGCGCAGGCAACATTCTGATTATCGGTATGTTCCTCGCTTATGCCTAGATATTTAGACGCTTTTTCAATGCCTGCTTCCCTAAGCCCCGCCTGAAACATAGTCCGTTCCTCTTCAGAGAGGACCTCGTTCTGAAAAAACAAAACCTCCCCGCCGCCGCCATTTCGAGCAATACTCCCGGCGCATAACCCAGCCCGGTACAAATCCGTATCAACATCGGTCTTTACAAAAACCGCGCCGCCTGTCTTAGGGTCATGATTCCGTCCCCCAAGAACAAAGACCGGTACGCCCGGATGATTCTCCGCATACCGTCCCGCACCTTCATTATATCTATAAGGAAATATTATGCAATAGGGAGAAGCCCAAGCTGACTCAACCGCAAAAACTACCATGTCAGGACCGGCATTGTCGGCAATCATTACCGGTATAACCCGCCGGTATAGTTTAACCGCCGCTTCCACAGCTTTTACCCGGCTCCGCCGAAGCCCGTATAATACGTCGAAAGATGCGTCAGTAACCACCAGCGCAGGAGCCCGTAAAAAAAAGCCTCCCGCCCCCAACCCCAAGATAACCGCAAAAATCCCAAAAAGTAAAAGCCTCTTTTTAGCTCCGTTTTTTCCCATTTTTTCCGTTAAACCGCATTATTTCTACTATTATAAAGAAAATCCTGCGGAACGGCAAGTTGCCTTAGCCGTAGCCGCTGGCGTCAGTCATATTCTGGATGCTTGTCAAAAGCGGTCTAGAATAGTAAACGATTAAGCAAAACCGGGACCGGCTTTGCTTAAAGCCTTCGCAATGAGGCTGGAGGGCGTTTGAGAATTGCCGATCTCTGAAAACGGTAGTTCTTTTTCGGCGTACAGACAAGCGCAACGCCGGGTTTTCCGCGGACGCGCGGTTATGTTTTGAGGATTTTGAGTATCGGATAAACGGTTCAGGCTCGTCCGGGGTTGTTGTTATCACCGGTTATACAGGTTCGACTCGGTAATTGGGATACCGGAAGAGATTAACGGACTGCCGGTCGCCGCCATTGGAGAATCCGCGTTTGCCGAGTGCGCCAGCCTGAAGACAGTAAGTCTTTCGCGGCGTATGCAGTTTAAAAACGACGCCTTTCCCGCCGGATTACAGATACGCTACAGCGATTAGGGAACCTCGCCCTGATCGCGGAACGGTGAAGCCTGCTATTCAGGCAAGCGGGCTTCTACCGCGGCGGCTTCCGGTTCAAGGTCTATGGAACGGAAAACAGCTATAGCTCGGCGGTAGGCGGCAAGGGCTTCTTGCCGATTGCCCGCCTTCGTCTGCACGTCTCCGATTGCCCGCCAATCCATGCCGAGACCGTAACTATTTTCCGCGCGCCGGTCAAAGGCTAGGGCGTTACGCAGGGCTTCCAAAGCTCTGTCATACTGACCTGACACGGAGCGTATCGAAGCGATAAGATACCAGTCTTCCGCGGCTTTTTCCAGATAGTTATTTTTTTCGTGATACTTGAGGGCTTGCGTAAGCGCGGCTTCTCCTTCAGTCCAGCGTCCCAGCTCTCGTTCAGCCAAGCCTATGACGACCCAGCCGAACGCTATCGCGAGCTTTTCGGTTTTCATGGACGCTATGTCCTGTTTAACCTGATCCCGAACCGCTTCCGCCCCGGAAGCCCCGGAGGAGAGGCGGTTCCGGGCTATGTAAATCCGTACCGAAGCGGCAAGTTCCTGATCTCCTGCGGCGGAGGCTTCCGCTAACGCGCTGTCCCAGACCTCCGCGGCTTCGCCGGAGCGTCCGAGGGCGGCGAGGACATTCCCCCGGGCGATGCGCTCTCGGATAAGCAGGCGAGGGTCGTCAACGCTTACTCCAATCCGGCGGGCTTCCTCCAGCATACGGAGAGCCTCCTCGTGCTTGCCCTGATCCGCCGTTTTGTTCGCAAGCTCCAGATAGTTCTCCGCCATATTCCGGGTAGAGAACGTCTCCGCAGGACGTTTAGGCGCGGTGGAACAGCTCAGGAATCCCCAAAGGGTCGCTAAGGTCAGCAGACATATACTTTTCACGGCGTCCTCCTAGAACGAAATATCCCGCAGATTGGTTCCGCCGGACTGAGCCTGTACTTTGGCGGGAATTCCGCCTTTCAGCAGAGGATTGTTAGCCAAGCCGGTCAGCACATCCTCTGCTGTTTTGAGGGCTTGCCGCACATCGGCGAGGATAACCGCCACATTCGCCGGAAGCGGGTCGGTAGTTTTATCAATATCCCGGAGTATCCCTGATAAAGAAACAAGCATGGATTCAAGATTAGTATATACCGGTCCGTCGCCGTTCAACAGGTTAGCGACGGTTCCGTCCGGGGCGTTAAGCTGTTCCGTAACCTTAGTAATGTCTCCGGTAATCCGGTTTACGTCCGCAAGAATCGGTCCGATTTTTTCTACCTTGTCTTCCACGCCCAGCAGAGTACGCCCTAACGGGACATCTTCCGCGCCTTTCATAGCGTTGTCGAGGCTGGCGATAGTTCCCTCAACGCCCAGCAAAGTACGCCCCAAGGAGGTTTGATCGGTGCCTTTCAAGGCGGCTTCGACGTCGGTAAGCAGGGTATGCACCTGAGCCAGCAAGACCGCGATGTCTCCCTCCTGAGCGGGAAGCCGAGCTAAACCGCTTTGTATCAGCGTTTTTCCCTCTGGGGAATTCACGGCTGGTATAAATTCTCCTTCCTGCAAGGCTTCGCCCAGACCGGAATAAAACCGGAACTGATTGCCCAGTCCTATGGGGCTGACGCTGAGGTCAACCATCGATCCCCGCTTAACTCGGTTATTGTACGCCTCTTGGATGGAGAAACCCACTTCGATCCGCTCGTCTGGGGTAAGTTTGACGGATGTTACTTTGCCGACGGCAAGTCCTTTATACTGAACCGCCATATTGAGGCTTAATCCCGCGGCGCTGTCGAAATAGGTCTTATAATAGTAATCTTTGGCGAACCATCGCTGAGTTTTGCCCAGCATAACGATGATTCCCAGAAGCGCAAGAACTGCCGCGACCAGAAAAACGCCGACAATCTGGTCGGCGAAACGGATTCTAAATTTCATAGGCTTCGATTCCTTTTTCAATATGCCGGACGAGACCGCTGTCCGAACTGATTTCCGCTCCGGTAAGGACCATAGAAATTTGTCCTCCCAGAATCATTACCATATAATCCGCCAGATTTCTGATTATCCTGAAATCGTGGCTTACAAAAATAATAGTGTCCTGCCGGTTTTTGCGGTTTTTCACTATGTCTACCAGATGATTAGCCGCGTGGTCGTCTAAGGATTCGGTCCACTCGTCGAGAAACAGGATATGCGGATCGCAGAGCATAGCCCGGGCGAAGGCGATGAGTTTCTGCTCGCCCATAGAAAGCTGGGAGGGGCGGATCAGCAGGTTTTTCTTATATCCCACTTCGGTAAGGACTTCCTGCATACGGTTTTCCCGGTCTGATTTACTCATGTGCGGGAAGTGAATCCGCAGGGGAAGCTCAAGATTCTGATAGAGGCTTTGATTCGCCCACAGCGCGGAATCCTGAAAGACCATCGCGCTTTCCCGCCGGAATTCCAGATTCTGCCCTCGGTTCATATCGGTCATATCTCTGCCCCGGAAGGCGACGGTTCCTCCGGTTGGAACCAGCAGACCCGCGGCGAGCTTCAGCACCGTACTTTTGCCTCCGCCGGAGGGTCCTACTAAGGCGGTTGTTTTTCCGTTCGCGAATTGATAGGACACGCCGCGGACGATCTCTTCGTTTTGGGTGGAAAAAAATACGTTTTGCAGTTCGATGATGGATTCCATAGGCTATAATGAATAATATACTACGCATAGTATAATATCAACTAAAATGCATCCTACGAAAGCGGAACTTACCGCCCGCAGTCCGGCTACGGGGATTTCGGTACTAGCCCGTTCCACCGCAAGCCCCTGAATGACCGCAATCGTGGAGATGATCATGCCGAATACGACGCTCTTGACGATGGTAATGACGATGTCCGAGAGCGTTAAGACTTGAAGCAAATTATTGAAGTAAATCGACGGGGGCATAGGCTTAATAAACTGAGCGACAAAAAAGGACCCTACCAATCCGAAGAGCGAAAAGTACAGGTTCAGCAGGAACATGGAGGCCGTTACTCCCAGAAACCTCGGCACCGCCAGATGCTCAATCGGATTAACCCCTACGGAAATATAGGCTTCGATTTCGTGGGATATGACCATCCCTGCCATTTCGGTAGCGATTGCCGTAGCGGACCGGGCTATGATAATAAACGCCGTTAGGATAGGACCGAATTCTCTGGTTATCATGATGATCAGCACCGAATAGATAAGCTGTTCCTGCGAAAACGTTTCCAGCATGGGCATACCGATTACAATAACCGCGGTCCCCATACCGACAGCCAGTAGCGAGCTTATTCCCAGGGCTTCTACAAAGGTGAAGAGTATCTGCATAATAAGAATCTTAAAAGAAGCCTGTCCTCGGAGCATAAAATATCCACAGCCCCTCAAAATCGTCACAAAAAAACCTAAGGCGTACCAAACAGAATCTAAAAAAGGTATTTTCAATTTCATCTGCGCTGTTGCATCCTTTGAGTAAAGTATAACACATATTTATCGGACGCGCGCGAGAATCCCGCCTTTAGGCGCAGGAAATTATATTGACATATCCCGGATTCTAGGTTAGACTAAAAAATCTTGGAAAAGGTTATGGATACGCTAAATCTTGATGATTATATCAGAAAAATCCCTGATTTCCCTAAAAAAGGGATACTTTTCTATGATATTACCGGTATTTTGGCAGAGCCGAAAGCCTTCTCGTATTGCATTGATACGATGGTTTCGCTCTATCAGGATAAAAACATTGACGCAGTGGCGGCTATTGAATCCAGGGGGTTTATTTTTGCCGCGCCGTTTGCGGTACGCATGGGAATTCCGCTCATTTTGATACGGAAAAAAGGCAAACTCCCCGGAAAAGTTATTTCCAAGAAGTATCTTCTTGAGTACGCGGAAGCGGAAATCGAGCTTCAGCCGGTGGATGTCCCCCGGGGCAAACGAGTTCTCCTGCTGGACGATCTGATCGCTACCGGAGGAACCCTCAATGCCGCGCTGGAACTTCTCGACGCGGCGGACGCGGCGGTTCCTGAAATATTCGGCGTGGTAGGACTGCCCTTTTTGAACTATCCTAAGGTCTTGGGGGATATTCCGATACGGACTTTGATTACCTACCAGTCCGAATAGCGGGGAGCTATGGCTAATACGGATTCGGACCTGCCGGTTCAGGACTTTGCGGTAATCGATCAACGCCGAGGCGAACGAACCGGCTATCCCGAAGTGGTCTACTGCGCGGGAAAAACGCTGGACCAAGCGGAGGCGATTATCATCCGCATGAGAGAGCGAGGGCTTCCGGTGCTGGGAACTAAGGCTGACTCGGCGTTATCGGAGCGGATAACCGCCCGCTTCCCGGAGGCGGAATACGACGCCCTTGCCCGGACTATCGCGATAGGCGGACTTTGCCCGCCGGAAGAGCGGCAAGGGCTTATCGCGGTCGTTGCCGCCGGAACCTCAGACCTTGGGGCGGCCCGGGAAGCGGTTAGAGCCGCGGAGTTTTTCGGGAGCAAGGTAGAACTCATCAGCGATGTAGGGGTTGCAGGTATTCACCGGCTCTTCGCCCGGCTGGAGGATATTAGAAGGGCGAATGTCATCATCGCCGCCGCGGGCATGGAGGGCGCGCTGGCGGGAGTCATTGCCGGTCTCGTATCGGTTCCGGTTATCGCCCTGCCTACCAGCGTGGGATACGGCGCGGCTTTCGGCGGCGTTTCCGCCCTGCTGGGGATGCTTACCTCCTGCGCTCCGGGAATCTCGGTAGTGAACATCGACAACGGCTTCGGCGCAGGCTACCAAGCGAATCTGATCAACAAGCTGGCGGCGCGCCCCCCTAAAGAAAAACCCTGAAAATAAACCCTTCCCGCGTCTGTCCTGCCGGAACAAAGGCTGACGCAAGACAACGCGGCGGAAAAGAAAAAGATCTGCGTAAAGACAATAGTTTTACTCCCTGGGGGGCGCGGGGGCGCGCCCCCCCCCCGCCCGGGGC
>JAIRPH010000232.1 GCA_031257135.1 Spirochaetaceae bacterium | reverse complement strand
ATGGCTGAGTGCGAAGCCTTGCAGGGGTACTCGCTGTTTGTGGCGAAGGTACGCGAGTTTCTCGGCAGTGCGCGGGGTCTCAGCGGGGAAGAGCGGAAGTCGGCGTTAAGCCGGGCGATCCGCGAGGCGATAACGTATTGCCTTGACCGCGATATTTTAGCGGAATATCTTAAACGCCACAGCGGGGAGGTGATAAATATGTTTACGATGGAGTTTGACATCAACGTCGCCGAGCAGGTCTGGAAAGAAGAGGCTCTTGAGAAGGGACGCGAAATGGGTCGCCGCGAAGGGGAAGATCGCGGACGACAGGCAGGACGCGGTGAGATATTGGAGCTTATGAATCGGGTTGAAAGTATGGAAGACTTTATGCGTCTTCGGGAGCGGTTGAATACAACTGGGAGTACTCGGAGCGTTTAATCTTGAGCGTCCGCCGCGAGCATCTTCTCCGGCTAGGCTGACGCGGGCGGGTTTCCGGCGTGGATTGGGCGTACAACGCCGATATTATTGCGCCGCGATGCCTGCGTTACTCCAGCAGAGCGGATGAGCCTGAGATAATTTCGGTGACCTCTTGGGTGATGCTTGCTTGGCGGACGCGGTTATAGTGGATTTGGAGGCTTGCAAGCATCTCTTCGGCGTTTTTCGACGCCTCGTCCATGGCGGACATTCGCGCGCTTTGCTCGCTGGCGTAGGCTTCCACCAATGCGCCGTACACCAAACCCTTTATATAAAACGGAACCAGCGCGTCAAATACCGCTTTCTCAGAGGGCAGATACTCAAACTGAAGCTCAATCCGCTTCTGTCCGCCGCTGTTCGCTATTTCTTCCTGAATCTTTCCGGCATTGAGGGGCAGAGCCTGCCGTACCGTAGGCATGATCTTGACTGCGCTGTACATATGGGTATACACGATATGAACCTCAGAAAACATTCCCCACAAATATTGAGACATGAGGTAATCGGTGACCTCTTTGGCGTCGTCCATATCAGGCAGTTTAGACTTGAAGGAAAAATTTTCAAGAATCTTATAAGGGGAGCGCGCGAAATACCGGCACCCGATAGAACCGATCAAAACCAGAATCGGATTTTTCAGCTCTCCGCAGAGCGCGTTAATCTGGTGGCATACATTAGCGTTGTAGCCTCCAGCCAAGCCTTTATCGCTGGTGATGCCGATTACCGCCGCAAGCCCATCGCCGTCTCGTTTGGGTTTGTGGAAAAATTCGCTGTCCATAGCACCTGCGCCGGAAAGAATATCATACATAGTTTTCTGAATCCGGGTGAAAAACGGCTCCGTATCTTCAAGAAGCCGCCGTCCTTTACGCAGTTTTGCGGTGGAAATCAGATTCATCGCCTTAGTGACCTGCAACGTCTGCCGTACCGCCCGCATCCGCAGTTGTACATCCCGTAAATTAGCCATTTTTCCTCTTTTCCTTTTAAGGATACAGCCGCCGACCTTCTGTCCGCGGCTATAAGACTTACTGTTTCTTTTTGAAGTTTTCCGCCGCGGTCCGCAATTCCTGCTCGGTTTCCATCGAGAGCGCGCCGGTTTCGGCGATGCCGTCAAGGATGGACTTGTAATCGGTTCGCAGATACTCCAGAAATCGAGCGATGCAAGAACCGACCTGTTCCTTAGCAGTGTCGATGAGATAGCCGTTGATAGAGAAAAACAACGCCGCCGCCTGTTCAGCCATCGGCAGAGGAGCGAACTGGGGCTGTTTGAGAGCCTCCATCAGGCGTTCTCCTTGCGAGAGCTTATCTTGGGTTGACTTGTCGAGGTCGCTTCCGAACTGAGCGAATGCCGCCATCTCCCGGTACTGAGCGAGGTCCAGCCGCAGACGGCCGGAAATCTTGCGGATCGCCTTAGTCTGAGCCGCGCCTCCGACGCGGCTCACCGAGAGTCCCACGTCGATTGCCGGACGAAACCCGGAATTAAACAATTCCGCGTCAAGGAAGATTTGCCCGTCAGTGATGGAAATAACGTTAGTCGGAATGTAGGAAGAAATATCTCCCGCTTGGGTCTCGATGATAGGAACCGCGGTAATGGACCCGCCTCCCTTTTGGGGAGAGAGTTTCGCCGCCCGCTCCAAAAGCCGGGAATGTAAGTAAAACACGTCTCCCGGAAAGGCTTCCCGTCCCGGAGGTCTGCGGAGGAGCAGGGAAATAGTCCGGTAGGCTACCGCGTGCTTGGAAAGGTCGTCGTACACGATGAATACGTCTTTTCCCTTGTGCATGAAGTGTTCCGCCATGGCTACCGCCGAATAGGGAGCCATATACTGGAGCGCCGCCGAATCCGAAGCCGACGCCATGACTACAAAGGTATAGTCCATTGCGCCGAAGCGTTCCAGATTTTTGATAATCGCCGCAACCGAGGATGATTTCTGCCCGATGCCGCAGTAAACGCAGTATATATCTTTGCCTTTCTGATTGATAATCGCATCGATAGCCAACGCGGTTTTACCGGTCTGCCGGTCGCCGATGATCAGTTCCCGCTGACCTCGTCCGATGGGGATCATCGCGTCTACCGAGAGAATTCCCGTTTGCAAGGGCTGATCCACCGAACCTCTCTCGATAACCGGCGCGGCCGGAGACTCAATGGGCAGGAATTCTTCCGCGTTTATAGGACCTTTTCCGTCTATGGGCGTTCCCAGAGGATTCACGACCCGTCCTAACAGGGCAGGACCTGCCGGAACGGATACGACCTTTCCGGTTCCCCGGACTTCCTCGCCGTCTTTGACGAGAGATTCGCCGGAAAGCAATACGCAACCGACGCCTTCTTCCTGAAGGTTCATAACGATGCCCGTTGCGCCGGAGGCGAATTCCACCAGCTCGCCGTAGACCGCTTTGTCTAATCCGTAGACGGTCGCCACCGAATCCCCTACTTGTCCGACAAATCCTAAGGAATCGGAAGATGCCTTTCCTTCCCAATGACGGATTTGTTCTTCCAAAATCTTGGTGAGATCTCCAAAATTTACCATGCAACGCCTCCGGTCCCCGCAGGAACCGCCTGTAAATGAGCCGCCATATTCCGCAACAGCGACCGGAGACTGGCGTCAACCAGCTCACTGCCGATGTGCAGGCGGTATCCTCCGATCAGTTCCGGGATTATTCGGGGGATCAGATGTATTTCCGCGGCTCCTCGTCTATTTTTGATGGATTCTCTCAGCGTTTTGAGCAGTTCCTCATCAGGAGGAACCGCCGAATCTACCGTAACCGTGAGAATTCCCCGTTTCCGGTTCCGCAATGTTTCGATTTCCGCAAGGACTTTTCCGCCGTTATGCGGGGTAAAACGCCCCCGGGCTACCAGAAGAACCGTCAGCCGGCAGGCGTATTCAACGCCGGCACTGTTTCCGCCTCCGGCTTCCCGGATTACCCGCTCAAGCCGCGCCGCCGTAGCTTTGCCGGAAAGACGTTCTTTCTTTTCCAATTTTTCCAGAAAAGAAATCAGCGTCTTGAACGCCTCGATTCCTTCGTCCAGAACTTTCGGATTTTCGCCCAGGGCGTTAACAAAAGCCTCAGCCCAGCGTTCCGCCGCAAACATCTACCGCTTCCCCAGTTCCTGCAAGAGCATCCCCGCGAAGGCGCGGTTATCCTCTTGCGAGAGGTCCCGTTGGAGGAGTCTGCCCGCGGCGGCGATGACCAGCGTTGCGGCTTCAGCGTGAAAGCGCGCGGCCGCTCCTTGCAGGTCTGTTTCGATCTGCTGGCGAGCGTTGAGGATCAGCGCGTTTGCGGTTTCTCTGCCTTCAGCGACGATTCGGTCCGCCTCTTGCCGGGCTTTTTCGCGAGCGGCGCGGAGAAGTTCGTCCGCTTCTCCCTGAACGTTCTTCAAGCGTTCTTCCCATTGACTCGCCAAGTTTTTCGCGGCTTGCTTATCTTTTTCAGCTTCCTCGATATTCAGGCGGATTTTACTGCTTCGATCTTCCATGAATTTTGTTACCCGCTTGAATAGGATCGCCCGCAGGACGACGAAGAGGAGACCTATATTGATGAGGGTAATCAGGAAGGTACTGATTGACAGGTCAATCACGATGGGACCCTACGCCTTAGTGAAGATAAGGATAGCGATGACGAATCCGTAGATTGCCGTCGCTTCCGCTAGGGCGATGCCTAAAAAGAAGACGGTCATAATTTTACCCGAAACTTCAGGCTGACGGGCGATTGCCTGAGCGGTCCCGCCTGTGGCAATGCCGATGCCAATA
This sequence comes from Spirochaetaceae bacterium, assembly GCA_031257135.1. GTDB lineage: Bacteria > Spirochaetota > Spirochaetia > Treponematales > Breznakiellaceae > JAITHW01. Next base: position 1,396 of record JAIRPH010000232.1, on the reverse strand, counting down.
CCCGCGCCGATACCGGCGATAACCGCGATACCCGCGCCGATAAGAAACAATAAACTGTTTTCCATATCTATACTCCTGTTTCCAAACTAATCCCAATGTTTGAAAAATGATATATAATATCCCCCGCCTCGTCAAGCTGTTTACGCCGAATACGGCGTTTTTTTACGATACTCGATCTTTCTCAAACGCGCCTGTTTCATGCGCGCCTTATTGCCGGGAGCCGAACAGGGCGGTTCCGATTCTAAGTAGGGTTGCGCCCTCCTCTATGGCGGTTTCAAAGTCGCCGGACATTCCCATAGAAAGACAGGACCAATCATAAGCCGGAAACCGGGCTTCCAGCTTGTTCCGAGCGGACGCGACCGCGCGAAAAGCCTCGCGGATACGCCGCGGATCGCCGGTATAGGGCGCGATGGTCATCAGTCCTTTCACCTTGAGCAGAGGATAGGACTCAATTTTCTCAGCCCCCCGAAATAGGCTTTCCAGATCGGGAAAACCGGTTTTGGTTTCTTCTCCGGTTCGTAGTTCCAGCAGGATGTTCAGGGGACGGACGGCGGCGGTCCCGAGGGTATCAATAAGGGCATCCCGATCTACCGATTGGATAGCGTCAAAGAAAGCTCCTGCGGTTTTCGCCTTGTTGCGCTGAAGCGCGCCTATAAGATGCAACTCAAGGTCAGGATGAGACCGCTTAAAATCGGTAAACTTCTCCACTCCTTCCTGAACCCGGCTTTCTCCGAACAGCCGGATGCCGCCGCTCCATGCTTCCTCGATTTTCGAGATTTCCTGAAATTTCGATACTCCCATAAGCTGTATTTCTTCCGGGTTTCTGCCGGCTCTGAGGCAGGCGTCCTGTATCTGTTCCCGGATACGCGCTATATTTTGAATAATTTCCATCATTTTGTCCCCTAGAATACCGAATATCCGCAACTATATCAAGCAAGAACGCGCGCTGAACCTAGACCTGAAGCATCGCGGTAAAGGCTTAGGGTTCCGCGTTTTGAGGTTTTATAAACAAGGACATAAACGAAGCTCTGCCGCTGGTTTTGTCGTCGATGCCGAACTTGCGGTAAATGTTGGTGATGTGATATTCCACCGTCGCCTTTGAGCGGAAAATCCGGTCGGCTATTTCTTTGTTGGAAAGCCCTTCAAGCATAAGCCGGGCTATTTCCGTCTCCCGCGGGGTAAGACATTGCTCCCGAAAGAGCGTTTCCCATTCTTCCGCCGGCTTTGTAGCGTCCGGCGGTTCCGCAGAGTCCGCCGGGGTTTCCGGTCCCTGAGTTTTGCCGTAGTAGAGCCGGGCAAGCATTACCGCTAAGGACAGCACGAAGAGGACCATACTGTACCGGGTAAAGCCTATCGAGTAATGGAAAATCAGCGCGTCCCCGAGGTCAACGATAAT
>JAIRPH010000184.1 GCA_031257135.1 Spirochaetaceae bacterium | reverse complement strand
GGGGGGGGGGGCGATCTAATCCATCCAATAGCGAGTTGCTTTAATTCCCTTGACGAGGTACAATGAAGCCGCAGTTTCAGATATTCTTTGTGGGTGTCAATCGTTTTCGGGCTGAGGTTAAGCCGATCCGCAATCTCAATGGTTCCGAAACCGTGAGCGATTAAGGTGAAAATCTGAAACTGCCGGTCCGAAAGTTTCCTGATCGACGAAAACCAATCGTCTCCTTCTTTGAGCGGTTCTCCGGTCATATATTCAAAAAGCCGTTCCCGTTCCGCATCGCTGAGATACACTTTGCCAGCCATCACCGTTTTTATGGCGGAAACAACCATCGTTTCAGGCTGACTTTTCATAATATATCCCCGCGCCCCAGCCCGGAGCGCGCGTTCCGCATAATACCGTTCATCATGCTTGGAAAGGACTAGAACCACAATGCCGGGGTCATAACTCTTCATGTCTTTAATTAAATCTAACCCTTCTTTGTTGCCGATGTCCAATTCCGTTACCGCCAAAACAGGCTTTTTGCTGGAAAGCAACGCCATAGCCTCAACGCAATCCCGGGCTTCCCCGATTACGGTATATGAAGGCAAACCGTTTATCAGAGAAGAAAGCCCTTTTATAAAAAGAGGCTGATCATCCACAAGCAGTACCGCAGTATGGGGCATATATCCTCCTATACAAGTATTCTATAGGTCTATTCTGTACCCGTCGTCTGCAATCCGCCATATCCATTTTTGATATTTCATATCTATTATTGATTTTTTGTGTTTAAAAAAATACAGACCGCGCTTTTTACGCGGTCCGCAAAGATTCTATCTATCTATCTTTTTTAATTGTTAAAAAATATTTTTAAAAGTTGTAGTTAAACATAATCGGGAGATATAACTGAGGCGCGGCGCCTTCGTGGGCTTCCCCTGCGAGTCCGGGCAGTTTCATCGTAACGCCGACCCGGATGTCCCCGCCCGCAATGTTCCGCCGATACCAAACCCCGAACCCTAAGTCAACATAGTTGTTCTTCGCATCCGCTTCGGGGATACGAGTCGGGTCTGCATCGCCGTTATTAACTGGTCCTGAATTAGCGTCTAAATCACTGCCGACGCGCACGTCGCAAACCAGGTCAAGACCGACAATGTTATTCGGCGCAACCGTATACCCCACGCCGAGATTCATGGCGAAATTCGTGCCGAAGTTAGTCGTCACGGTATCGTCATTGATCTTCCTTGCGGGAGTGGTATCGGTAGTAATATTTTTGTAGGTGTCATAATGCCCTGCGAATTTAACGAAGCCGTTCATCCAGACCCGGATGGGACTGAACTTGGTAAGATCGACTCCAAGCCCTACAAGCATTTCCTCCTGATACGCCGCATAATTTGCGCCATACGGCTCATCGTAAGATCGGGAAATAGGGATACTCGCGCCTATATCAAGATTGAGTCCCTGTACCGCGGTAACTTTAAATGCCGCCTGAATTTTTCCCCAATTCTTATCGGTTGAGAATTCCAAGTCTTTAACCACATCGTCGTCTTGCCAGCCGGTAGTATCGTCCCATCGGGTCATTTTGAAACCGATATACTGGAGCCGGGCAACGCCTATACCGTCAATGGTGTATCCCAAACCGAGCTGACTGCCGACCATTGCATCTGTCCAGCCGTGATCTTTGAATTGTCCCGCGGCGGCGCGAGTGCCGACGCTTCCGATACTCCAGCCGATGTATAAGTTCTGAATAGGCGTCCATGAAAACTGGGTGCCGAAGCCGCCGCTCTTAAACCGGGCGAACACCTTATCTTCATCGCCCGCGTTGCCCCGGACATACCACATATAGTTATGGAACCCGGACAGCGCGCCGACTAAGTTGTACCGCAGGTTGTCTATCTGGTAAATGCCGAAGGTAAACTGAAAGGTTTCAAATATGCCGCCGAAGGGTTTAAGGAAGAGATTCGCCTGCGCGTCGTCTATTATATCCGCGCTTCCCAGTTTAAGTTTTTCGAGGTTCAAGCCGATATTATAGCCCATTTTGCCTTCAGCGTGTAAGCCCTTTACTGAAAGCTGTAACCGCGGACCGTCGCTTCCCCAGGGATTGTCCACGCCGAAATAGGTCTGCGCCTCGCTTCCTTCTTTGCCGTCTTCGATGTCGGAGTTGGGAAACCGCACGCCGAACGGAATAAATATCAGCCTCCCGCCGCCGCTAAAGGTAATCTCCGCAAACGCCGCAGACCCAGCAACCGCAAAAATTACCAAAGCCGTCAGTAACTTTTTCATAGATTCCTCCAAATATGAAATATTACCTTATCATAACCCTCCTCCGCGCCTAAACAATCGGGCATACATCTGAAAACCATTTAGGTAATTTCACTGAAACGCCCGCCGGTCAAGGGCTTCCGCAAGCGCGATAAACTCCTCAAGGGCAAGCGTTTCGGCTCGTCTGTCCGAGGCTATACTGCATTGGCGCAGTACATCCTCAGGAGCGTCGGTAAAACAGCGCAGGTTGTTTTTGAGCGTTTTCCGCCGAGAAGTGAAAAGACGGCGTACCACCTTGTGAAAACAAGCCGGATACGAGCGTTTGTTCAGATCAAGCCGAACCCCTTGAGAATCTACATGAGGAACCGGATAAAAAGAAGAACCCTTCAAAACCATAAGCGGCGTAACCCTATAAGCCGAAGCGCAAAGTACGGAGAAAGATGAATAATCCTTCGACCCCGGCAAAGCGGACATACGTTGAGCGACTTCCCGCTGTACCGTTACCACCATGCGGGTAAACAGCCGGTTCTCCTCGATTAAAACCCCCAATAACCGAGCGGCTATCGTATACGGAAGATTGCCGAGCAAATACGCTCCCGTCCCGGCGGTCCGCCATGTTTTAAGCGCGTCCCCCGGAATAAGACTAAACCGAGGATGCCCCCCAAAAAAATCCTGTAAAACCCGTATAAACCCGGCATCGATTTCAAAGGTCTTTACCGACGCTCCCCGCTCAAGCAGTTCCGCGGTCATAGCCCCTAAGCCCGGACCAATCTCCCACACCTCATCCTCAGGCTCTATCGACAAGGCGTCGATAAGCCGCCTCCGAGCCGTAGGATTAATCAAAAAATTCTGCCCGAACCGTTTTTTCATGCTCAAACCATGCTCGTCCAAAAAGGCTTTGAGCGACGCCGGAGCATCGTAGTTAATCAAAGGGGGCAAAACGGCTCCTTCGTGCGCGATGGCGTATATACAAAACAATACATAATGCGGATACTCCTAAAGAACCCAGTAAAACCGGAACAGGACCAGCGGAAACTCCGGGCGCGAAGGCGCACAGTGAAATCAGCCGTTTCAGTATAGCATATACCCCGGAAAGAAACAGCTCCACAAAGGGAACCAGAAACGGCGCAATCCCGTCCGCGGCTAAGAGAAGCATCGCGCCTGCCATAAACAACATGGTCAGCGGCGCGGCGATAATCCCGGCAACGATCCCGACAGGTCTCAAAACGCCGAAAAATAACGCCGAACACGGCGCGGTTGCAATGAACGCGCCTAACGACGCGGATAGAGCCTGAGCCGGCGTTTTCGGGATTTTTCCTCGGATAAGGTCATAGATAATCTCGCTTATAGATAAAATCCCTCCCAGAGACAGATAAGAAAGAATAAACGAGATACTGCGCCCTGATTCCGGTTCTAGGCATAACTGTATCAGGAACGTCATGGCTAGAAGCGGCATCGGGGTTCTCGGCAGAGAACCGAGAACCCCTAACGCGCCTAAGACGTACATAATAGCGGCTCTGTGGAGGGACGGCAGGTTTCCCAAAAGATACACATACCCGAGAATACACCCGATACTGACGACGCCCGCGGCTTTGATTCCCAGAGGTTTTTTGAGGGCAAACCCCAGAATTCCGGCGATAACCGCAAGGTGCATTCCCGATAGGGCTAATATGTGGGAACATCCCGCGTCCCGGTAGGATTCGGCGAGGTCTGTGTCCAGCGTATCTTTGACGCCTAACAGCAGAGCGAGGGCAAGTCCTCCCCATTCGGGTCCGGAGAATCGCTGTATTACGGAGCCGCGTACGCCGGTACGGAATTGTTCGCGTTTCGGCGCGGGGCTTATAATATGAACCGACTGCGCTCTGAACCGGCGGGCTTCAATATAGACGAGGCTTCCTCTGCCGAATTCCTTGAGCCGCGGGATGGCTTCTTCCGGGAACTCGACGGAGAGGCTTCCCCGGGCGGAAGCGCGGACGCCTCCGGGACCTGCCGTACTCATCAGGCGGATGGTTCCGCGGCCTCCGCCGTAATGCAGGCTCCGAGGATCGTCTTGCAGGACTCCAGTGAAGCCGATAATCCTATCCTCCGGGAGACCCAGCCGGACCGGTCGGGAAACTCCGGCGCACAGCCCGAGACAACAGCCTAAAAGCAAGCCCATAAGGTGTCCCTCGATAGCGCGGAATCGGCGGCGCGCTTTTGCATCGCTAAAGAAACAAGGCGGACAGTAGGCGACTGCGCCGATAAAGCAGACCGGAGCCAGCAATACAAGACTCCCCAGCCTGACTCCGCTGTAATAGACCGCCGCGCCGCCGAGGGCCGCGCTCACAACCGGGGTTATTTTCAGCATACCTGTAATACGGCGGCAGGGCTTTATCTGCTTTTAAATTTTACGGGTTTTCATAATGTTCCCCTTGACATAAAGGTCTTTTTTGAAATACAACTAAAAGATATTATGTTAGGTAAGGAACGACAATGGGGTTTTTGGATTTTTTGTTCAGCACGAATGATCCTGCGGTAAAGAAAAAGCGGGCTTTAAAGCTGATAGCTAGAGAGATCAATCAAAGCAAGCACCGTAAATTCTACAAATCGAATTCAGGAGAGATTACCCCTACGGCGGGCGCGTTTTTTTATGATATATATAAAGTCATTGCTACGGCTCAGGCTTTTATGAAAAACGCCGCCAAATCAGGGGTCCTCAAACAGCTTACGGTGGAACACTTTATGAGCAAAGAACTGCGGGAAGTGTATGATCGTCTTTCTTCTGAGTCCATTGAGGAACGAGGTAAAACCTTAACTCCTAAAGAATTGTCAATGCAGTTGCAAGAGGACCTGAATACCTTTTCAACGGCTTTCAGCATCAGCGAGATGAACACTATTGATCGTTGTTATAATCTTATTATGACGTTCACCAATTTTGTAAGTTTTGACTTTTTCTCGCTGTTGAAAAAGATAGATTCCCGGATTCGGGAACGGGATTTCGCTTATCAGCCTCAATTCAGGTATGTAAACGGCAAATATCTTGCGGACAACATCAAGGATTTTCTCGATCTGCCCCCGTTTGAAGCCGCTCAGGACGAGTGGAAGACGGTCTTTGAAATCTTGAAAAAATATAAATCCGGGACGAATGTGCTTGATCTTAACCAATGGAAACGGTTGCTTCTCGTTTTGCAGGATGTACAGCGTTCCGGTATTCTGACGCTTATGATCCGGCACATCGATCAAGAGCCGAGTTGGATGAGAAATTTCAATGTCGGCGAAGAAACTATCGTAGAAGCCTTCATGCAGGCTAAAAAAAGCGAAGTCCAAACCAAAATCGAGAAGATCAAAAGCGATAAACGGGCAAGCAAGCGCGACGCTCTGGCAAATAAGCTCTTCTCCGGCACGGATATTACCCGCCTCCAGTATTACACCAACGCCAATAACGACGTGTTTCTTAAAAAAGGCGTGGAAGGGTATACCTACATAGCTCCTCTCAACTATCTTCAGGCGTTTTTGGTTACGCACCATGACCTTCGGGAACTGTGCGATATATTCCTGATTCGCGGGCAGTGGATGTCTCAGGATTTATCCCGGCAAATTTCTCAGGGACTGCATGAGCTTTCTGATATTACCGAACAACTCACCGCCTTCGATAATACCCTCGCTGATAACGGCATTAACGGCTCTAAGCTGAGAAACCACCTGAATAAATCCAAAATGGACAAGGGACAGCTCACTCAGCTTAAAGTCGTTCTCAATATTATCAATACCGAAGCTAAGGAAATGCTCAACAAAGCCTTAGACACCTTCGTTGAAGTTGGGTCATACCTGAAAAACCTGATCGCCGATTACGCAAAGCCTCATCCCCTACTGCTGGTCAACTGGAAGGAAATCGAATCCGTTTCGGATCGTCCCGTCGCGAAACGGCTGGAGAACGCTTCCAAAGTTGTTGATGAGTTTATTCAGCTTTTACAGATTTACGCCATCGACGACGAGTAAAGGTAACACCGCCCAGCCGATACCCACGCGGCGCAACGGGCGGGCGGGGTCAAAGGGGCGGTTCTTCTTCAAACACGCTGGGCAGGTCTATGCGTAAATCGGGGAAGATGCCCGCGTGAAAGGCGTCAGACGCCGTATACGAATGGGCAAGTACGGC
>JAIRPH010000190.1 GCA_031257135.1 Spirochaetaceae bacterium | reverse complement strand
ACTAACCGCTTTTTGCGCGCTGGACGGGGAAGATTTCTATGAAACAAGGTGAAATCTGGATAATAAGCCTTGACCCCGGGATCGGCGCGGAAATGCGGAAAACCCGCCCGGCATTGATTGTCAGCCCGGACGCGCTGGGCAAACTGCCCCTCAAGATAGTTGTCCCGATTACCGGTCCGTTGCCTCTCAGTTGATCGCTTTGCAAGTCTTGCCGGTACTGTTTCGCCGGAAACGCTGAGACAAGTCCAAAACGCCATCGCTTTGGTTCTTGGGGTTTAACCGCCTCAATCTACGGCGCAAGGCTTTTTCCCGCCCTGCCCGCCTCGCCGCGGACGGGCGTTTCCCGCGGGTATCGGGCGCGATAGCCTTTTCCGCGATGCCCGCGCCGACTCGGTTTCAGCCGCCGTTTTTGCCTAGCGGGTTTAGAAGGCAATGAGGAGTTAAGTTGTTATATATCTCATTTAGTAATGGTATTTACAGGAGACAATTTGGCGTCAGGAGGGAAAGGCGGACCGGCGGATAGGACTGCGGAGAGCCGGAATTCTCAGGCTTTTGGGATTACCGGCTTTACCTTTTTTCAGATTTTCAGTAAGGTAAGAATATGCTGTTATCAGAATTAGGCGCGCCCCTAGAAGGACTGCGGGCGCATATCTACGAAACTTGGAGGCGTCTTTGAAGACGCCTCTTTTGGACGGCGAATCGGCGATATAGAAAGACAGACCGCCGCGCCGGATTTCTGGAATGACCCCGCAAAAGCGGAAAAGCTCATGGGAGAACTCAAAACCCTCAAGGGACGATACGAGCCGTGGAAGCAGTTGCGGACTGAAATCGACGATGCAATAGCCCTCTATGAGCTTGCCGAAGAAGCCCAAGACGAATCTCAGACGGCGGAAGTCGAATCTATGATGAAACGCCTCATAAGCCGCTATGAAAAACAGAATATCCTTGAGCTTATGAGCGGCGAAGTGGATAAAAACGGCTGTTTCCTCACCATCCACGCCGGCGCAGGCGGCACCGAAGCCTGCGATTGGGCGCAAATGCTCTACCGAATGTACCTGCGCTGGGCTGAACGGAAAGGATTCGCCGTGGAAGAGCTTGATTCCCTCGAAGCCGAAGGCGGCATCAAGTCCGCAACCGCTAAAATCGAAGGAGATTACGCCTACGGATACCTCAAAGGCGAGTCCGGCGTGCATCGGCTGGTGCGGATTTCCCCCTTCGACGCCAACGCGCGGCGGCATACCTCCTTCGCCTCGGCCTACATCTTTCCCATTCTCGACGACTCCATCGAGGTCGATATTAAGCCCGAAGACCTCCGAGTGGATACCTACCGCTCAGGAGGCGCAGGAGGTCAGCACATCAATAAAACCGACAGCGCGGTCCGATTCACCCACCTGCCCACAGGCATCGTCGCGGCGTGCCAAAATGAACGAAGCCAAATCAAAAACCGGGCTATCGCAATGAGTATGCTTAAAGCGCGGCTCTACGAATATTACCGGCAGGAAAAAGAAAAGGATAATGAACGCTTCGCCCAAGAAAAAAAAGACATATCTTGGGGAAATCAGATTCGGTCTTACGTGTTTCAGCCCTATACGCTGGTAAAAGATTATCGGACCAAAACGGAAATCGGCAATATACAAGCCGTCATGGACGGAGATATAGATTACTTTATCGAGGAGTATTTGCGTTTTGTCTGGAATAACGCCCATGCTTAGAGTCTTCCTCTGCGCCTTCGCCGCCTCCGCAAGCCTCTTCGCCGCCCCAAAACAAGAGGAACCCGAAGAAAAACCCCGAAACCCGGAATGGACCCTTACCGTAACCGCCTTCGACGTCTCCGCCCTGCCCCCATCCCGACAGGTCGTAGGCGACTTGCTGACGAGAAACCTCGTAACCAACTTGAATACCATAGCCCGCCGAGTCCGGGTATCCCAAGAATATACCTTTTATAAAGACTACGCATGGTCTCAAGACCGATCCGAAGCCGCAAAAGCTCTGGCGGCTAAACGCGGCGAACGAGATAAACTAGCCTTTCAGGGCTACGCCGACTGGAAATACCGAAAAGAACTCAAGACCATCGATAAAGAAATACGCGAACTGGAAGAGAAATTACAAACCGCCGAAGCGAAAACGCCGGAGATTACCCTTGAACCAGTCTTTAAACTCGCCGAAGCCAACCGAGCAGGGACGTTTCCGGCTCCTCCTCAGCCGGGGCAGGAGTATCAGTTCTGCCTAAAAGAAAAAACCGACGCGTTTCTTGCCGGAAAGATCATCGAATTTCACGGACGTTTATACGTTACGATCCGGCTGTACACCCGCTACAGCCAATCTTTTCCCTACGAAGACGACGTGATTTTCTCTATCGAGGATACCCAAACAGGAATAGACCTGCTGGTAGATCGGACGGTAACCGCGGTTTCCGGAGCGGAGCCGGCGCAGGTTGTCGTCCATGCGGTCCCGGAAGAGGCGGTCATCCTGCTGGACGGCTCTCTCGCAGGATACGGAGAAGCGGGACCTCTGGAACACCCGCCCGGAACCGTACAAATCGAAACCTTCGCGGACGACTATAGCCCCGCGAGTACGCCTCTGGAACTCCGCGCCGGAGAACTGGCGGAACTGTATATCAACCTTCAGCCCCTCAGCAAGGAAGCTCTGACCATCACGGTTCCCGACGAATCAGCGCAGGTCTATCAGGGATCGCTCTATCTTGGACAGACCCCGCTGGACATAGAAGTCCCTACCGGACGAGCCGGCTTCTACCACGTGGAAACCCCGGAAGGAAGAAGCGGGTCCATAATCCGGCGGGCAGGCTCCGCGCCGGAAACCGTATTCCTACAGACCGCTGTTCCCGTCACCGCCGCGGAAGGCAAAGTCGCCAAAGCGCGGCGCAGTTTCTACGGCTCTTGGGCGCGGTTTTGGATCGCTCTGCCCACGGCGTTTCTTCTTCAGGGGGTAAGCGATGCTCAAAAAAACGCCTATACTATGACCGGCAATCCCTCGCTGTATCAGTCGGCGCAGAATAGTCAGTATATTTCCATAGGGGCTTGGATTGTGTTCGGTCTAGTAAGCGCGGAAGTGATATATCGCACCGTCGTATATATCTATACAGCCGGGAAAAGTCCAGACCCCTTAGTGAAAGCAGGGGTTAAAAAGTAGAAACTAAGCAATACAAGGAAAGAAAAGATGAAATTTACCGAGCGGTTAAAACAGTTTTTCGGCATCCGCAAAGCCGTTTCTGACGAATTCTTTGATGAATTAACGGATTTGCTCGTGGAAGGCGATTTCGGTCCAGCCGGAGCGTATAAAATGGCTGAGGACTTGCGGGAAGTCTGCAAAAAAGAGAAGCTCGCCGAAGGCGAAGACGTCCGCCGGGCTTTGGCGGGACTCCTAGAGGGACTCCTACTGCAACCGGCGCAAACCGCTTTCGACGCCTTAGACGGAACATTGACGATTATCCTCTTGCTGGGAGTAAACGGCGTCGGAAAGACCACCACCGCGGCAAAACTAGCGGACTTAGGACGCTCCCGGAAGCGGAAGCCCATCCTCGCCGCGGCGGATACCTTTCGCGCCGCGGCAATCGATCAACTCAAAATCCACGGAGAACGGCTGGGAGTGCGGGTAATAGCCCACAAACACGGCGGAGACCCCGCCGCAGTCGTCTACGACGCCATCGAAGCCGCCCGCTCCGGCGGAGGCGACCTTATCATCGCGGATACCGCAGGACGAATGCATACCAAATCAGCCCTCGTGGAGGAGCTGAAAAAAATAGACCGAATAGTCGCCGCCAAAGCCGAATCCGCGGAGTATCGTAAATGGCTGGTGTTAGACGCCACCACCGGCAGAAACGCCTTAGTTCAGGCGGAAACCTTCCACCAAGCGGTCTCTCTGGACGGAGCGGTCTTGACCAAAACCGATTCCAGCGCAAAAGGAGGGATCGTATTCTCGCTCGCCGAAGAATTGAAACTGCCCGTCCTCTATACCTGCAACGGCGAAAAATACGGCGATATCAAGCCGTTTGATCCTCATGGCTACTCATTGGAATTTGCCGGTCTTGCGTAGTCCGCTCAAGCCGCTTCTCAGGCTGACCGCGCTGGTCTTGCTCTTGGGCGCGGCGGGACGGGCTTCCGGAGAGCAGTGGTACCTTTCCAACGGCGCGGGCATGATTTTGGACTATATGCCTTCCCGGACAGCGGCTCTGCGGAACGCGTATTGTCTTTCCATAGAGTATATTTCCCCCGATGAAATCCCCGAATACCTGCGGGACTATTGTAAGCCTTCATACCGGATTGAACTTCATATTCTGTATGAACACGGGAGCGAATCCCGGCGGCAATGGATCGCTAAAGACGACGAAAACGTCACCCGCGTCGTATCCGCTATGGGCAAACCCGACGAAACCCCCACGGAAGCCTCTCGTCCCATAGGATTCATCGAAATCTATGACGAACATAACCTTATCGCCGAAGAACATCAGTTTTCCGCGGATGCCTCGGAAACGGTCATTACTTATTTTTACAAGCAAAAGGTTCTCCTCAAAGCGGAGACTCGGCTGAAAGCCGCGCCTCCCGCGGCGGAATCAGCGGAAATCCCCGCGGAAGCCGCTGAATCGGAGGAATCTGAGGAAAAACGCCGTAACGAGCCTGCGCTCGTCCTAATCTCAACCGATAATTACCGCTATAGCCGCGCTAACGCTCTGCGGTCGATTGAGCGGGCGTATCATCAGGAGGAGGCTTCCTCTTCCGATTCCGAAACCGGCGAAAACCGGCTTACTCGGCTTACCTTTCCCTACCTGAGTCCGAATTCATGGAATGACGAGCATTTTATCACCCCGGTTACGCCGTACTCTTCGAATTTCATGCAGGACATCATCATGGATACCGCCGGAAATCAGATCGTTTATACCACAGACGACCGCGGTAAACTGCTGACCGAGACTCGGCAGGACGCGGAGGGCATAATCCGGGGAGAAATCCGCAACGCTTGGGCAGGAGATCGGCTGGAATCAATCGACTGGAAAGCCGGAGACGACGAACGCCGAACCGAATACGAATACGACGCCGCAGGAGACCGCATTTTGGAACGGAATTACAACAAAGGCGTTCTGGAACGGACGATTCGGCGGGAAAATGAGCAGGAAATCGAGGAATTATACATGAACGGCGAAGTAATCCTCCGGGCGGTGTGGGAAAACGGGCGTAAAATCTCGGAAGAACGGATACGCTCTTCCCAAATCCGGGGCAGATAAGTATAATGCGGTATGGCTCAGACATTAGATTTAAAGGGCAACGAATTTTATGCAGTTCAAGACCTTTTTGAAGACCTTTTAGCAGTCCCTCAAGACTGGAACATCGGCATCGGAGAAGCGGTACAGGTACGGGTTTTGAAGAACCCCAAAAAAGCCCGGGTCAAGGTAAAAGGCGAGATTTTAAGCCTGAGATTTACCTTGACCATCAATAAAAATTCCGCGTTTTTAATTACCGATCAGGAATGCCGGAGTATAGAAACCTTTGTCTATGACATCGTCACCATTTTACGAGGCGCGCTGAACAAGCCTGTTCCCGATATCGCTCCTCTTGGAGAGGCTGAGGCTCAGGAATGGGTCAAGCGGTGCATCCCTCCTTCTAAGCCCTACAAAAATCTTATCTTGAGTCTCAAGGGACTGGCAAAATCAGGAGTATACAACGAAACCGGCTGGACTACCGGCAGATACAAAATGCTGATTAAACGTCCTCAGGACAACGATCCTTTGCTGAATGCTTTTATCGATCTGTACGGCGGCGCAAAAGTAGTGGCGTTCTCTATGCAGGAAATGGGAAGACCCCCTTTTTACCTCGTCGCGCGGGACGACCTATTATACTACGACTCGGATCGGGTAGCGTATTTTGAAGCCGTCCTTGAAGACCTTGAACGGATTATCAGTAAGATTGCCAGAGGCAGTTTTAAAGAACAGAGCAACGTAAACTCCGCATCCGGGTAAAATGAGAGAAATCCCCGCCCGCAAGCCGAAACCCGCTGGCGTCAAACCCGCTGGCGGGGGCGGTTCCGCGGGTTAGTCGCGGTAGCGTATCGGAAAACGCAGAACTTCCCGGCTTGGTTTTGCGGGAAAGCGTAACGCTTTGCAGACGTCTTGCTTAGAGTTTCTGCACCTCTTCAGCGGACAAGTTTGTGCTTCCGATTATATCTTCAAGCGATATACCTCTCGCTTTGAGATTCCGGGCAATCTCAAGCATCTTATTTTGCGCGGCTTTGGCGGCGGCTTCTTGCGCGGCTTCTTGCGCTTTGGCGGCGGCTTCTTGCGCGGCTCTGCGTGCGGCTTCCGCGGCCGCGGCTTTAGCGCGGGCTTCCGCAACAAGTTCCTTTGCGGCTTCCGCGGCGGCAGAGCGGACATCCTCGTCGTAAAAGGCGATCTGGGCTTCCCGCTTCTCATAAGCCCGATAAGCCTCCCGATCCATCGTCACCAAGTCCATGCGCTCCTG